>JASFUT010000105.1:0-10167 GCA_050050175.1 Chromatiales bacterium | reverse complement strand
ACCCCTGGAGCGGCAAGGGCGGCGACCAGGGACCGCCGGATCTCGACGAGGTGGTACGGAAGCTGCAGGAACGCCTGGGCGGTCTTTTCGGCGGCAAGAAGGGCGGCGGAGGAGGCGCCGGAGGCCCGGGTAAGCCCGGCGGGCCGCTGGCGCGCGTCGGTCTCGGCGCGGTCGCCCTCGTGGTGCTGGTCATCTGGATCGCCAGCGGCATCTACCTCGTGCAGCCGGCGGAGCGCGGGGTGGTCATGCGCTTCGGGTCCTTTCAGAAGGTCACCCAGCCGGGCCCGCACTGGCACCTGCCCTACCCCATCGAGGAGGTGCGCAAGGTCGACGTGGATCAGATCAAGTCGTTCAGGCACAACGCACAGATGCTGACCCGCGACGAGAACATCGTGGACGTGGAGCTGACGGTCCAGTCGAGGATTCAGGACCCCGCGGACTACCTGTTCCAGGACCAGAATCCGGAGAAGACCCTGCGCGATGCCACCGAGACGGCGGTGCGCGAGACCATCGGCAAGAACAATCTGGACTTCGTGCTCACCGAGGGCCGAAGCGCCATCGCCGTAGCCATCGACGACCGTACCGAGGAGCTGCTGAACAAGTACCGTACGGGCCTTACGGTCACCAGCGTGAACATGCAGCCGGCCAAGCCGCCGGAGGCGGTGAAGCATGCCTTCGACGATGCCATCAAGGCACGCGAGGACAAGGAGCGGTCAGAGAACCAGGCGGAGGCCTACGCCAACGACATCCTGCCGAAGGCGCGCGGCGCCGCGGCCCGCCGGCTGGCCGAGGCCAACGCCTACCGCGATCGGGTGATCGCCGCCGCCGAGGGTGAGACCGCCCGCTTCACCGCCGTGCTCGAGGAGTTCTCCAAGGCGCCGGAGGTCACCCGCCAGCGCCTGTACCTGGATGCCGTGGAGTCGGTGCTCGAGAACACCAACAAGGTCATTCTGGACGTGAACGAGGGCGCCAATCTGACCTACCTGCCGCTGGATCGTCTCCTGCAGGGCGCAAGCAGCCGCTCGGGCGGGAATGAAGCGGGAGGGGGGTCCATGGGGCAGCCCACGTCGGAGGGCGGCAGCTCGCACAACGAGGGCCCGAGGCCGACGCGCGACTTGAACCGGGAAAGGAGGTTTCGCTGATGTCCCCCCCGAGAATGGTCCTGCTGATCGCCATCGCGGTCGTGGCGCTGGTGATCTACGCCTCGACGTTCATCGTCCGGGAGTACGAGCTGGCCCTCAAGCTGCGGCTCGGGGAGATCGTGGCCTCGGACTACGAGCCTGGCCTGCACTTCCTCGTGCCCATCGTCAACAACGTCCAGAAGTTCGACGGACGCATCCAGACGCTTGACCAGCGCCCGGAGCGCTTCCTGACGATCGAGAAGAAGGACGTGATCGTGGACTCCTACGCGAAGTATCGGATCGCCAACGTGGCCCAGTTCTACCGGGCGACGGGCGGCGGCAACACCGCGCGGGCCTCGGCCCTGCTGTCCGAGCGCATCAACAGCAGCCTGCGTGACGAGTTCGGCAAGCGCACCATCAAGGAGGTGGTCTCAGGCGAGCGCGGCGAGATCATGGAGCTGCTCCGCAAGGACGCCGACGAGAAGGCCGCCGAGCTGGGCCTGGAGATCGTCGACGTCCGCGTGAAGAAGATCGATCTCCCGCCGGAGGTGAGCGAGTCGGTCTACTCCCGCATGCGGGCCGAGCGCGAGCGGGTGGCCAGCGAGCTGCGCGCGGAGGGCGAGGAGGCCGCCGAGAAGATCCGCGCCAACGCGGACCGTCAGCGCACCGTGACCCTGGCCAATGCCTACAAGGAGGCGGAGCAGCTTCGCGGCGACGGGGACTCCCGTTCCGCCGAGATCTATGCGCAGGCTTTCCAGCGCGATCCGGAGTTCTACGCCTTCTACAGGAGCATGGACTCCTATCGCCGGGTGTTCTCCGACGGCTCCGGCGTCATGGTGCTGCAGCCCGACTCCGATTTCTTCCGCTACTTCAATAGCCAGGACGGCCGGGTCAAGCCGCAGGAGGGCACGCTTCCGAGCCGCGGGGGCGGCTCACCCTGAGGCCCGGGCGCGTGGACATCGGGCCCGTGCTCTGGGAGAATGCCGGGGTGTCGGGCACGGTGGCCGCATCGGGGGCCGTGCGAGTCCGGACTCCAAGGCCGGGTGGCTATCGCCCGGCTTTTTTGTGGACGACCCCATGTTGCACGATCTCCTGGTCGCCGTCGCGCTGCTGCTCGTCATCGAGGGGATCCTGCCGTTCGCCAGCCCCGAGCTCTTCCGGCGGACGATCCACACCGTCGCCGGCATGGACGCGGCGAGCCTTCGGTGGGGTGGTCTGGTCAGCATGGCCCTCGGTGTGGGGCTGCTCTACCTTGTGAACTGAATCCCAGGACGATGCGCAACGAGCGTTGGCTGCTGCCGGAGGGCATAGACGAGGTTCTGCCTCCCGACGCGGACCATCTCGAGGGTATGCGGCGGGAGCTGCTGGACCTGTTCCGGTCCTGGGGCTACGAGCTGATCATCCCTCCCTTCGTCGAGTTTCTCGAGTCCCTGCTGACCGGCACCGGCCGCGATCTGGACCTCCAGACCTTCAAGCTCACAGACCAGCTGACGGGCCGGTTGATGGGCGTCCGGGCGGACATCACCCCCCAGGCGGCACGTATCGACGCCCACCAGCTGCGACGTGCCACTCCGACCCGGCTCTGCTACCTGGGTACGGTGCTGCACACCCGTTCGGACGGCTTCGCCGGATCGCGCGCGCCGCTTCAGATCGGCGCCGAGCTTTTCGGGCATGCGGGCGTGGAAAGCGACTGTGAGATCCTCTGCCTGATGATGGAGACGCTCGCTCGCGCGGGCGTGCGCGACGTCTACCTGGACCTGGGTCACGTGGGGATCTTCCGCGGACTCGCCCGCCAGGCCGGGCTGAGCACCGACCAGGAGCAGGCGCTGTTCGAGGCCCTGCAGCGCAAGGCGATTCCGGAGATCCGTGCCCAGCTCGCCGGCTCGGGGATTGACGGCGGTGCCGCCCGCATGCTCACGGCCCTGGCGGAGCTCAACGGAGACGACGTGCTCGGCGCCGCCCGGGAGGCCCTGCAGGAGGCGGGGGCGCCCGTACAGGCCGCGCTGGACTATCTCGAGCGCATGGCCGACGCCGTGCGGGCGCGTCTGCCCGACGTCCCACTTCATTTCGATCTCGCGGAGCTGCGGGCCTACCACTACCAGACCGGGGTGGTCTTCGCCGCCTTCGTCCCGGCCATGGGCGAGGAGATCGCCCGAGGCGGGCGTTACGATCGCGTGGGCGAGGTCTTCGGCCGGGCCCGACCCGCCACCGGGTTCAGCGCCGACCTGAAGAAGCTGCTCCGCGTGGCCGAAAGGCCCGGCCGGCGCCCCGGGTCCGGAATCTTCGCACCGGCGGCCGACGATTCGGTGCTGCGCGCACGGGTCGAGGAGCTCCGTGCAGCGGGCCATCGGGTGATCTGGGAGCTTCCCAGGCAGGCGGGGGGTGCCGGGGAGATGGGCTGCGATCGCGTGCTGCGCCTGCGTGACGGCGGCTGGGTCGTGGAACCGGTGTAGACGATTGCGGGCCTGCGCACGAGCCCAAACGACAGAGAGAGACCATGGGGAAGAACGTCGTAGTTATCGGCACCCAGTGGGGTGATGAAGGCAAGGGTAAGGTGGTGGACCTGCTTACCGACCGCGCCCATGCGGTGGTGCGCTTCCAGGGGGGGCACAACGCCGGACATACGCTGGTCATCAGCGGAGAGCAGACGATCCTGCACCTGATCCCCTCTGGCATTCTCCGCGACAACGTGCGCTGTCTGATCGGCAACGGCGTGGTGGTCTCTCCGCAGGCCCTGCTGGAGGAGATCGATATGCTCGAGGGCCGGGGCGTGCCGGTCGCGGAGCGCCTTGGCATCAGCGAGTCCTGCCCGCTGATCCTCCCCTACCATGTGGCCCTCGACCAGGCGCGCGAGCGCGCCCGCGGAAGCAATGCCATCGGGACCACGGGCAGGGGCATCGGGCCGGCCTACGAGGACAAGGTCTCGCGCCGCGGCATCCGCCTCGGCGAGCTCCTGGACGCGGAGCACTTCACGGAGCGGCTGCGAGAGGTGATGGACTACCACAACTTCGCGCTCCGGCACTACTTCGCGTACGAGACGGTCGATTACCACAGGGTGCTGCACGAGGCGCTGGCCCAGGCCGAGCGGATCCGTCCCCTGGTGGAGGACGTGACCGGCACTCTGCACGGGATGCGTGCCGAAGGCCGCAACATCATGTTCGAGGGTGCCCAGGGCGCCTTGCTCGACATCGATCATGGGACCTACCCGTTCGTCACCTCGTCCAACACCACTGCCGGTGGCGCGGCCACCGGCACGGGCGTGGGCCCGCGCGACCTCGACTACGTCCTCGGCATCGTCAAGGCGTACACGACCCGCGTCGGGGCAGGGCCCTTCCCCACCGAGCTGTTCGACGACGACGGCGACCACCTGGGCGTCAAGGGGCATGAGTTCGGCGCCACGACCGGGCGCAAGCGACGGTGCGGCTGGCTCGATACGGTCGCCCTGCGGCGGTCCCTGGAGATCAACAGCGTCAGTGGCATGTGTATCACCAAGCTGGACGTGCTCGACGGGCTGGAGACCCTGAAGATCTGCGTCGCCTACCGCATTGACGGCCGCGAGCTCGATGCGCCGCCGGTGGGAGCCGACCTCCTCGAGCGGTGCGAGCCGGTCCTGATCGAGCTTCCCGGCTGGCGGGAGTCCACGGTGGGCACGCTCTCGTTCGATGCGCTGCCCGAGAATGCCCGCGGCTACCTGCGCAAGGTCGAGGAGCTGTGCGCCATCCCCATCGACATCATCTCCACCGGTCCCGATCGCGACGAGACCCTGGTGCTGCGCCATCCCTTCGAATAGCCGCCGGAGCCGGCGCCCGGCGGTCCAGGGCCGGGCCGCGCGGGACCCTTGCTCGGTCTGGATAGGCAGGGGGGGCGGCCGATGGGGGAGCCGGCGGCCTCGGGGCGTGCTCGAAGGCTCGGCGCCTGCCCTGCGGGGCACCCGATGAGCGACGCCACCCGTTGCGGACGATGCGGCTACGAGGGCGCCTTCCGGCGCCGGTACTGGCCGCGGATTCTGTGGCTGGCTCCGATCTGGTCGGTGCCCCTGGGCTTTCTGCTCGTCGGCTACTGGCCGTTCGGCCTGCTGGCCGCCCTGGCCTTGTCCGCCTGGCTCCTGTGGGGCCTCGAAGCCCGGTGCCCGCGCTGCGGGGCCGGGCAGCCGTGAGGGCCCGCAGGGCTGTGGGCCGCTCGAGCCCCGGTTTCTAGCGCGACCTTCGCCGCAGCCCGCGGGGACGGTCAGGTCCCCGCTCCCGGGCGCCCTTCCGGCGCCTGTGCCAAACTGGCACCGTCCGGCCGGACCTGTGTCTGCCTGCATTCTGACGGAGCGCCGAGCCCTTGTCGTCAGGCCCTTTGCCCGGTTTCTTCAGCGCACCGACCGCCGAGTGGTTCGGCAGCAACTTCGCGGCGCCGACTCCCGCCCAGAACCTGGGGTGGCCCCTCATCGCCCAGGGCCTTCATACGCTCATCGCCGCGCCTACCGGCAGCGGCAAAACGCTTGCGGCCTTCCTTTGGGCACTCGATCGACTCGGCGGCAGCACGGCAGCGGACGGGCCCCCGGGGGCTCGCGTGGTGTACGTCTCACCGCTGAAGGCCCTTGTGTACGACATCGAGCGCAACCTTCGCGCCCCGCTGGCGGGTGTCCGGCGGGCGGCCGAGCGCCTGGGTTCGGGGGCTCGAGAGCTGGGGGTCGACGTGCGCACCGGGGACACGCCGCCGACCGAGCGCCGCCGCCAGGCCCGGGAGCCCGGCCGGATACTGGTGACCACCCCGGAATCCCTGTTCCTGATCCTGGGCTCGCGGGCGGCAGAGAATCTGCGCGGTGTCCACACCCTGATCGTGGACGAGGTGCACGCCCTGGCCCCGGTGAAGCGCGGGGTGCACCTCGCCCTCTCGCTGGAGCGTCTCGCGGCGATCGCGGACGCCGATCCGCAGCGCATCGGGCTCTCTGCCACCGTGAACCCGCTCGCCGAGGCCGCTTGTTTCCTGGGCGGCGACCGGGACGTGGCGATCGTCGATGCCCTGGCTCCCCCCCGGCTCGATCTTCGGGTGGTGGTCCCCGTGCCCGACATGGAGCGTGTGGTACCGCCCGACCCGCGGAGGGAGGGCGGCCCTCTGCTCGGACGCATGGCGTCCGACGAGGCCCCTGCCGAGCGGGGGATCTGGGCGGTGCTCTACCCGGCGCTGCTGCGGGAGATCCGCGCCAACCGCTCCACCCTCGTGTTCGTCAACAGCCGGGGGCTGTGCGAGCGCCTGTGCCGACGGCTCAACGAGCTGGCCGGAGAGGAGCTGGTTCAGGCCCACCACGGCAGCGTCTCCAACGAGCGCCGGGCGCAGATCGAGGACGGGCTCAAGCGCGGCAACCTGAGGGGGATCGTAGCGACCAGCTCCCTGGAGCTCGGTATCGACATGGGCGCGGTGGACCGCGTGCTCCAGGTGGAGTCGCCCGGGTCCGTGGCCCGCGGGCTGCAGAGGGTGGGGCGCGCCGGGCATGCGGTCGGCGAGATCAGCGTGGGGCGCATCTATCCGAAGTTCCGCGGCGATCTGCTCGAGTGCGCCGTGGTGGCCGACCGCATGCGCCGGGGCGAGATCGAAGAGCTTCGCGTGCCGGCCAACGCCCTGGATGTGCTGGCGCAGCACCTGGTGGCCCTGTGCTGTGCGGCGCCCCGGTCCCCGCGCGACCTGGAGGCCCTGGTGCGTCGGGCCCACCCCTATCGGGAGCTCTCCACCCAGGCGCTCGAGGGCGTTCTCGACATGCTCTCAGGGCACTACCCGGGCGGTGAGCTGGCGGAGCTTCGGCCCCTGCTGGTGTGGGACAGGAGCCGGGATCAGCTGAGCGCCCGGCGGGGCGCGCCCGTCCTCTCCCGGCTCAACGCCGGGACCATCCCCGACCGGGGCAGCTACCCCGTGTACCTGGGGGCGGGGGGCCCGCGCCTGGGCGAGCTCGACGAGGAGATGGTCTTCGAGACGCGGGCAGGGGACAACATACTGCTGGGGGCGACCACCTGGCGGGTCGAGGAGATCGGGCGCGATCGCGTGATGGTGTCGCCCGCCCCGGGGGAGCCGGGGCGGATGCCGTTCTGGCGGGGGGAGGGTCCCGGGCGCCCGGTGTCGCTCGGGCGGGAACTCGGGGGGCTCGTCCGCCGCCTGGATGCGCTGGGGGCGGCCGCGGCCCGGCGCTGGCTCGAGGACCAGGCGGGGCTGGACGGGCATGCGGCGGCCAACCTGGTCGCGTACCTGACCGACCAGCGCGCCCACACGGGCACCCTGCCTACGGATCGGGCGATCACGGTGGAGCGCTTCCGCGATGAGCTCGGCGACTGGCGACTGTGCATCCTGAGCCCTTTCGGCGCCAGGGTCCACGGACCCTGGGCCATGGCGCTGCAGCGCCTGATCGGCTCCGATGCGGGCTTCGAGGTGCAGGTCATGTACACCGACGACGGTATCGTCGTGCGCCTCGCCGACACGGAGGAGGCCCCGGACCCCGATCGGCTGTTTCCCGATCCCGACGCCCTGGACGATCTGGTCACCGAGCAGCTCGGCACCAGCTCGCTCTTCGCGGGCCTGTTCCGGGAGAACGCGGCGCGCGCCCTGCTGATGCCCAGGCGCAGCGCGCGGGGCCGCCAGCCCCTGTGGGCCCAGCGCCTGAAGGCGCAGCAGCTGCTCGCCGCGGTCCGGCGCTATCCCGGCTTTCCGATCGTGATCGAGACCTACCGGGAGTGCCTGGCGGACGTCTTCGACATGCGGGCGCTCAGGGGGCTGCTGCGCGACGTGCAGGATGGGCGCATCCGGGTCGACGAGGTGGAGACGCGCTCGGCATCCCCGTTCGCCCGCTCCCTGGTGTTCGCCTACGTGGCGGCGTACATCTACGAACAGGACGCCCCGCTGGCCGAGCGCAAGGCCCAGGCGCTCACCCTGGACCGGAACCTCCTGGCCGAGCTCCTGGGTCAGGAGGAGCTGCGCGATCTGATCGACGGCGACGCGCTGGACGCCCTGGAGGACGAGCTTCAGCATCGAACGGCGGATCGCCGCGCCCGGGACGCCGACGAGCTGCACGATCTGCTGCGGCGTCTGGGCGACTTGGCCGAGCCGGAGATCACCAGGCGCTGCACGGCCGCGCCGCGGCCCTGGCTGGCGGCGCTGGAGGCGAGTCGCCGCGCCATGCGGGTGCGGATCGCGGGCGAGCCGCGGTGGATCGCCGCCGAGGATGCGGCCCTGTATCGCGACGCCCTTGGCTGCGTGCCGCCGCCGGGGCTGCCCGAGGCGCTGCTGGTGCCGGTGGACGAACCGCTGGAGTCCCTGCTGAGGCGCTTCGCCCGCACTCGCGGGCCCTTCCCCGCGGCCTCGGTCGCCGAGCGCCTGGGACTGCGCCTCGCCCAGCTGGGCCCGGCCTTCCGCCTGCTGGAAGCCCAGGGGACGCTGGTGCAGGGCGCGATGCGCCCCGGAGGGAGCGGCGTCGAGTGGTGCGATGCGGAGGTGTTGCGCCGACTGCGCCGGCGCACCCTGGCGCGTCTGCGCCGGGCAGTGACTCCGGTGGACGGCGCCGCCCTCGGGCGGTTTCTCCCGGCCTGGCAATCCGTCGAGCCCGGCGGCGCCGGCGTCCCGGCGCGCGGCGCCCACGCCCCGCGGGGCCTGTTGGAGGTGATCGAGCCCCTGGAGGGTCTGGCGATACCCTGGTCCGCCCTGGCCGAGGCGATCCTTCCCGCAAGGTCCCCCGGGGCGCGGGCCCAGGACCTGGACATGCTCGCGGCGTCCGGGGAGCTGGTGTGGGTCGGGGCAGGGGCCCTCGGCGTCCGGGACGGCCGGGTGGCGCTCTATCGCAGGGCGCGCGCCCGGGACCTTCTCGAGATGCCCGAGGCGCCCGGCGATCTCGACCCGGCGCAGAGCGCCGTCCTCGAGCACCTGGGCCGCCGCGGGGCCTGCTTCGTCACCGAGCTCGAGCAGGCGGTGGCAGCCTCGGGTGTGAGGGTCGGCCGCACGGACCTGGAGGCCGCGCTCTGGCGACTGGTATGGGCGGGGCTGATCACCAACGACACCTTCGCGCCGCTGCGCGCCCTGTCCGGCGGCGCGGCCCGGCGCAGCGGAGTCCTGGGTGGCGGGCGCTGGTCTCTGGTGGCCGATCTGGCGGACGCCGCCTGCGACGGGGATCGGCGTGCGGTTGCCCGGGCAGAGATGCTGCTCGGTCGCTACGGCGTGGTCTCGCGGGAGATGGTCCAGGCCGAAGGTCTTCCCGGCGGCTTTGGGCCCCTGTACCGGGTGCTCGCCCGGATGGAGGAGGCCGGCCGGGTCAGGCGCGGCTACTTCGTCGAGGGGCTCGCGGGCGCCCAGTTTGCCCGTCCAGGCGCCGTCGAGCGCCTTCGCGCCTCGCGGGTGGAAGAGCCCCCCCTGGACGGCTTCGGACCTGACGACGCATTGGCGCTCCGGGCGGTGGATCCCGCCAACCCGTATGGAGCGGTCCTGCCCTGGCCGCAGACGGGCGATCCTGCATTCAGACCCCGCCGGGTTCCGCGGGCCTGGGTCGTCCTGGTCGCAGGTACTCCCGTCCTCTACCTGGCCCCGCGGGGGCGCCGGCTGGCCAGCTTCCGGTCGCACGCCTCCGGGCCCGACGCGCTCACGGCGGCGGCGGGGGCGCTCGTGAGGCTGAAGCGCTACGGGCGGCGGCGGTCGCTTCTCATCGAGCGCGTCGACGGGGTGCCGGCCCTCGATTCGGGCCTGAAAGACGTGCTGGTCGCTGCCGGCTTCGAGCCCGACTATAACGGTCTGGTGCTGCCGGCGACCCTTGCCTGAGCTCCCGGCGGGGACGGGCTTTCGCGCTGCCGTAGAGTCGGTTGACTGTGCTGCTCTCACACCTGCCGCGCGGCATCATGACAGTGCGGATATCGGCTGAATGCCGGAGGTGGTCAGATTGCCCGAAGGAGACACCGTCCACAAGCTCGCGGCCAGGCTCCATGCGGAGCTGGCGGGTCAGTCGGCGCGGTCGGTTGACGTGCCAACCCGGTATGGTCGGCAGCTGTCCGGGCAGACCCTGACCGGGGTCGATTGCCGGGGAAAACACCTG
>JASFUT010000104.1:0-10191 GCA_050050175.1 Chromatiales bacterium | reverse complement strand
TCGGGAGGCATCTGCAGGCGGGCGAGGGGAGCGACCGGCTGTTGTTCCGCCCGGCCTCCCAGGCGGTCGGGATGGACGAGCTGCCGTCCAAGGCGCTGCGTAACAAGAAAGACTCGTCAATGAGGGTCGCGATCGATCTGGTCAAGCAGGGCGAGGCCGATGCGGCGGTGAGCGCCGGCAACACGGGCGCCCTGATGGCCACGGCACGTTTCGTGCTGAAGATGCTGCCGAGTGTGGACCGCCCGGCCATCATTACCGCGATCCCTTCGGTGCACGGGCAGACCTGGGTCCTGGATCTGGGGGCCAACGTGGACTGCACTGCGGAGCACCTGTTCCAGTTCGCCGTGATGGGCGCCGAGCTGGTCAGTGCGGTGGACGGACTGCGCCGGCCCAAGGTCGGGCTGCTCAACATCGGGCAGGAGGAGATCAAGGGCAATGAGCAGGTCAAGCGTGCCCATGATCTCCTGTCGGCCAGCTCCCTGAACTATGCGGGCTATGTGGAAGGCGATGCGATTTATCTAGGAGACGTGGACGTCGTGGTATGCGACGGCTTCGTCGGCAACGTCGCGCTCAAGACCAGCGAAGGCGTCGCCAAGATGGTGCGTCACTTTCTCGAGCGCGGCTTTCGCAGGAACGTCTATACGCGGATCTCCGCGCTCTGGGCGATGCCCGTTATCCGCCAGTTCCGCCGGATGATGGACCCGCGCCGTTACAACGGCGCCAGCCTGCTGGGTCTGAGGGGCATCGTCATAAAGAGCCACGGCGGCGCGGATGTGCTGGCGTTCGAAAACGCCATCCGCATCGCCAAGAAAGAGGTCCATGCGGACATTTCGAACCGGATCTCGAGGCAGGTGGAACAGCAGCTCGCCCAAAGGGGCGGCTCGTGACCTTCGCCCGCATCGCAGGCACCGGCGGATACCTCCCGGCCAGGGTCCTCACGAACCACGACCTGGAGCGCATGGTGGACACCTCGGACCAGTGGATCCGGGAGCGCACGGGCATCGTCAAGCGTCATGTGGCGAGCGAGGGCGAGACGACCTGCGATCTGGCCGAGCAGGCGGCGCGCCGGGCAATGGAGGCCTCGGGGAGGGGGCCGGACGATATCGATCTGATCGTCGTGGCGACCACTACGCCCGACCAGGTCTTCCCGAGCACCGCCTGCCTTCTCCAGCAGCGCCTGGACATCCACGGCTGCGCGGCCTTCGACGTCCAGGCCGTGTGCACGGGGTTTGTCTACGCCATGGGCGTTGCCGACAGCTTTATACGGGCCGGCAACGCCCGTTGCGCGCTGGTGGTGGGTGCGGAGACCCTCTCGCGGATCGTCAATTGGAACGACCGGAGCACCTGTGTGCTCTTCGGGGACGGGGCGGGGGCGGTGATCCTGGAGGCCGGCGACGAGCCCGGTGTGATCTCGACGCACCTTCATGCCGACGGGGCCTACGAGGGCCTGCTGCGTGTCCAGGCCGGCATCTCGAAGGGCTACGAGCAGGTGCAGAGGGGAGAGGCCTTCATCGAGATGCGCGGCAACGAGGTCTTCAAGATGGCGGTGATGACGCTCGGGCGGATCGTCGACGAGACCCTCGAGAAGAACGGCCTGGACAAGGCCGATATCGATTGGCTGATCCCCCATCAGGCCAACACCCGCATCATCAGGGCGACCGCGCGCAAGCTGCAGATGCCCATGGAACGGGTGGTGGTCACGGTTCACGAGCACGGCAACACCTCTGCGGCATCGGTACCGCTGGCGCTGGACGCCGCCGTACGGGATGGTCGCGTGCGCCGGGGCGAGACCCTGTTGATGGAGGCGTTCGGTGGAGGCTTCACCTGGGGATCGGTGCTGGCGAGGTATTGAGCCGCCCGCGGGACGGCTCGAAAGGCGACCATCCCAGATCGTTTGCGGATCAAAACGATGACGGCGAAATTCGCATTTGTCTTTCCGGGTCAGGGGTCTCAGTCCGTCGGCATGCTGTCGGACCTGTCCGCGTCGAGCCCCCTGGTGCGCCAGACGTTCGACGAGGCATCCGAGATCGTCGGCCTCGACCTGTGGTCCCTGAGCACGGAGGGCCCTGCGGCCGTCCTCGATCGCACGGAGCACACCCAGCCCGCGATGCTCGCCGCGGGGGTGGCGGTGTGGCGCGTATGGCTGGATCGGGGCGGACCCGCACCCAGCGCCATGGCCGGTCACAGCCTGGGCGAGTACACGGCGCTCGTGTGCGCAGGCTCCCTTTCGTTTCCCGATGCGGTGAGTCTGGTGCTCGACCGCGGCCGCCTGATGCAGGAGGCGGTGCCCGAAGGCGAGGGCGCCATGGCCGCCGTCCTCGGGCTGGACGACGATCAGGTGTGCGAGGCCTGCCGCGAAGCGGCCGGGGACGAGGTGGTCGAGGCCGTGAACTTCAACTCGCCCGGGCAGGTGGTCATCGCCGGTCACCGCGGCGCGGTGGAGCGCGCAGGGATCCGGGCGAAGGCCGCGGGCGCAAGGCGCATTCTTCCCCTGCCGGTGAGCGTCCCTTCCCACTGCACGCTGATGGAGACGGCTGCGGGAGAGCTGGGCGAGCGGCTCGCGGAGATAGACGTGTTCGCGCCGGCGATCCCCGTCCTGCACAACGCGAACTGCCGCTCGACGAGCGATCCGGACGAGATCCGGACTCTGCTTATCCGTCAGCTGTACAACCCCGTGCGCTGGCGCGAGACGATCGAGGCGATGGCGAGCGCCGGCGTCACCCACCTCCTGGAAGGGGGGCCGGGGCGGGTGCTCACCGGCCTGGCAAAGCGCATCGACAGGAACCTGACCGGGCTGCCCGTCCACGATACCCCCAGCCTGGATGCTGCCCTGGAGGCCGTGAATGAAGCTTGACAACCAGATCGCCCTCGTCACGGGCGCGAGCCGTGGCATCGGTCGGGCAATCGCTCTCACCCTCGCTGACAGAGGGGCGAGGGTGATCGGCACTGCGACCACCGAGGCGGGTGCGGAGGCCATCAGCGGATACCTGGCGGCCGCAGGCGGGGAGGGGATGGCCCTGGACGTCACCGATGCCGCATCGGTCGACGCGGTGGTCAAGGCCGTCGGCGAACGCCATGGTGCGCCGACCGTACTCGTTAACAATGCAGGTATTACGCGCGACAATCTGCTCATGCGCATGAAGGACGAGGAGTGGCAGGCAATCATCGACACCAACCTGTCCTCCGTGTTCCGCATGACCCGGGCCTGCCTGCGCGCCATGATGAAGGCTCGCTCGGGACGGATCGTCAACATCGCCTCGGTGGTGGGCGCGACCGGCAATGCGGGGCAGTGCAACTACGCGGCGGCCAAGGCAGGAATGCTGGGCTTCACCAAGTCCCTGGCCAGGGAAGTGGGGTCGCGCGGGATCACGGTGAACGCCGTGGCGCCGGGCTTCATCGACACGGACATGACCCGTGCCCTGGCCGAGGACCAGAGGACCGCGCTGCTGGACACCATTCCGCTGGGGCGCCTCGGCGACCCTGGGGAGGTCGCGAGCGCGGTCGCGTTTCTGGCGTCAAGCGAGGCAGCCTATATCACGGGTGAGACACTGCACGTGAATGGCGGCATGTTCATGGGATAAGCAAGAAAACGTATACAATTTCTTCAATAGCGGCGTAAGCTACTGTTCCGCAAGCGGTATAACTGATCCAGCCTGCCCGGGCGTCATCGCGACTCGGCTTTTCTCCCGCAGGCTTTGTGTCTAGAATACCGCAGCGGTCCATACGTCGCGCCCACGCACAAGATTCCGGAGGACATGAGAGATCATGAGCAGCGTCGAAGAGCGAGTTCGCAAGATTGTCGTAGAGCAGCTGGGGGTCAAGGAGGAGGAGGTCACTCTGGAGGCCTCCTTCGTTGACGATTTGGGCGCCGACTCTCTGGATACCGTGGAGCTGGTCATGGCGTTGGAGGAAGAGTTCGAGACGGAGATCCCGGACGAGGAAGCCGAGAAGATCACGACCGTCCAGCAGGCGGTGGACTACATCAACGCCCACAGCTGACGCGCCGACCTCCAAGATGACCCAGCCGGGCCGCGACGTTCCGCTGACGGCGGGCGCGGCCCGTTGTTTTGCCAAGGGGAGCTCTGAATGTCTCGCGCAAGAAGGGTAGTCGTAACAGGCATGGGAATCGTCTCGCCCGTCGGGCTCGACGTGGCCAGCGCCTGGGAGAGCATCCTCGCGGGTCGCAGCGGTATCCAGCCGATCACCCACTTCGACATCGAGTCCTTCAGCACGAGGTTCGGCGGACCCATCTACGGATTCGACGTGACGGAGTATATCTCCAAGAAGGAGGCCCGTAAGATGGATGCCTTCATCCATTACGGCATCGCTGCGGGCTGCCAGGCGCTGACGGACAGCGGACTGGAGGTCACCGAGGAGAACGCGGGGCGCATCGGGGTGGCCGTAGGCTCCGGGATAGGCGGTGTCACGGGGATCGAGAACGGCTACGGTGCGTTCCTGAAGGGCGGACCCCGCAAGATCTCGCCGTTCTTCGTCCCGGCCAACATCATCAATATGGTGGCCGGCAACCTGTCGATCATGCACGGCCTCAAGGGTCCGAACATCTCCATCGTCTCGGCCTGCGCGACCGGCACGCACAATATCGGTGAGGCGGCGCGCATGATCGAGCGCGGAGACACGGACGTGATGCTTGCCGGCGGTGCCGAGATGGCGACGTCGCCGACGGGGCTGGGTGGCTTCGCGGCGGCGCGCGCCCTGTCCACGCGCAACGAGGATCCTGAGCGAGCAAGCCGACCCTGGGATCGCGACAGGGACGGCTTCGTGCTGAGCGACGGCGCGGCGGTGGTGGTCCTCGAGGAGCTGGAGACCGCCCGGGCCCGGGGGGCGCGCATCTACGCCGAGCTGATCGGCTTCGGCATGAATTCCGATGCATTTCACATGACCGCGCCGGCCGAGAACGGCGAGGGCGCCTGCGACTGCATGCGGCTGGCCTTCCGCGACGCCGGCATCGCGCCCGACCAGGTCGATTACATCAACGCCCACGGCACGTCCACGCCGGCCGGGGACGTCGCCGAGACCCGCGCCGTAAAGGGCGCGCTGGGCGACCACGCCTACTCGGTGGCGGTCAGCAGCACCAAGTCCATGACGGGGCACATGCTGGGTGCGGCCGGAGGCGCCGAGGCGGTGTTCACGATACTGGCCATCCGGGACCAGGTGGCCCCTCCTACCATCAATCTCGAGAGCCCCGATCCGGACTGCGACCTGGACTACGTGCCCAACAGCGCGCGGGAGATGAAGATCGACATCGCGATCTCCAACTCCTTCGGCTTTGGCGGAACCAACGGGACCCTGGCTTTCAAGCGATTCACGGGGTGAGTCCGGTGAGTCGGTCTGCGGCCGGCAGCGGCGGTGCCCGCTGTGCGTCGCGAGCCGGACCGGCGCCTGTCGGGAGCGGGCCTTGCTGATCGACGGTGAGGAGCGCGACCGCGTCTCCGCCAGGGACCGGGGCTTCCAGTACGGCGACGGGCTGTTCGAGACCCTCAGCGTCGAGGCCGGCGTGCCCTGTCTCTGGGACAGGCACATGGCGCGACTCGACAAAGGGTGCCGGAGGCTCGGCATCCCGATGCCTGATCCACGGCGGCTCGCGGCGGAGGCCGATCAGGAGATCGGGGGCGCCGCCAGGGGCGTGCTCAAGATCATCGTTACGCGGGGGCAGGGCGGTCGCGGCTATCGCCCGCCCGAGACGCCCAGGGCGCTGCGGGTGGTGGAATTCGGGCGGGGGCCGTCTCATCCGGAGTCCTGGAAGACCCGGGGCATCTGCGTCCGCCGATGCTCGACCCGCCTGTCGCGAAATCCGGCAACGGCGGGCATCAAGCACTTGAACCGCCTGGAGCAGGTGCTGGCGAGGGCCGAGTGGACGGATCCCGATGTCGCCGAAGGGCTGATGCTCGACACTGCGGACCAGTTGATCGAAGGCACCATGACGAACCTGTTCCTGGTCGATGACCAGGGCATCGCCACGCCGGACCTGTCTCAATGCGGGGTCGCAGGCGTCATGCGCCAGCTGGTGATGGATCTGGCCCGGAGCCAGGGGATCCCCGCCGAGGTCCGCCCCCTCGGCTGGGGCGATCTCGAAAGGGCCCGCGGCATCTTCCTCACGAACTCCGTGGTGGGCGCCTGGCCCGTGCGAGACCTGGCCGGTCATGCGATCGACACCCGGGCGCTACCGCTGGGCCTGCTCCGGGCGGTGCGGGAGCGGGGGCTGACCCCCTGAGCGGCGGTCTGATGAATCGCAAGCGGACGCTGGTTGCCGCCCTGATCGTCCTCGTGGCTGCCCTCGCCGCGGGCGGACTGTGGCTGTCCCAGGAGAATCGCCGGTTCGTCGACACCCCCTTGACCCTGCCGGACGAGGGCCTGCTGTTCACGGTCGAGCCGGGCATGCCGCTGCGGGCGGTCGCCGCGGAGCTGGAGCGCGCCGGCTATCTCGACAACGGGCTGTACCTGCGCCTCCTGGCACGGTGGCGGGAGCAGGCGGGACGCATCAAGGCAGGCGAGTATTTCATCGCCCGGGGCACCACGCCGCCCCAGCTCCTCGACCAGCTGGTGGCCGGGAGGGTGACGACCTACAGCCTGACGGTGGTGGAGGGCTGGACGTTCCGCCAGATGCTCGATGCGCTGCGGCGCCACGAGGCGGTGCGCCACACCCTGGCCGGGCTGACCGACGAGGAGATCATGGCCCGGCTGGGCCGTTCCGGCGAGCACCCGGAGGGGCGCTTTCTGCCCGAAACATACCAGTTTCCCCGCGGCATAACGGACCTGCAATTCCTCCGGCGCGCGTACGCCGGCATGCAGCGCGTGCTCGCGGACGCCTGGGAGACGCGCTCGGGGGACCTCCCGATCGACTCTCCCTACGAGGCGCTGGTGCTGGCGTCCATCGTCGAGAAGGAGACCGGCCTGGCGAGCGAGCGGGCCCGCATCGCCGGAGTGTTCGCGCGGCGCCTCGAGCGCGGTATGCGCCTGCAGACCGATCCCACGGTGATCTACGGTCTGGGAGAGGCGTTCGACGGCGATCTGCGTCGCCGCGACCTGCTGGCGGATACGCCCTACAATACCTACACGCGGGCAGGGCTGCCTCCCACTCCGATCTGCCTTCCCGGAAAGGCGGCGATCGAGGCGGTCATGCACCCGGCGGAAGGCCAGAGCCTCTACTTCGTGGCACGAGGTGACGGCAGCCATCAGTTTTCCGACACCCTGGAAGCGCACAACAGGGCCGTGCGCAAGTACCAGCTGAGCCGATGACGCCGCAGATCCCGAAGCGCGGACGCTTCATCACCGTCGAGGGGATCGAGGGGGCGGGCAAGAGCACCTCCCTCTCGTTCATCCGATCCCGGCTCGAGGCCGCGGGCAGGGACGTGGTGCCGACGCGCGAGCCCGGGGGCACGCCTCTGGGGGAGGAGATCCGCGCTCTCCTGCTCGCGCACCGGGACGGCGGCATGTCGGCGGATGCCGAGCTCCTGCTCATGTTCGCGGCCCGGGCCGAGCACATCGCCCGGGGCATCCGCCCTGCGCTGGATGCCGGCCGCTGGGTGCTCTGCGACCGCTTCACCGATGCCACCTTCGCCTACCAGGGCGGGGGGCGCGGCATCCCGGACGAGCGGATCCGCCGCGTTCGGGACTGGGTCCACGGAGGCTTCGATCCCGACCTCACCCTCGTGCTTGACCTGCCGGTCGAGCTGGGGCTGCGACGGGCGGGCCGCCGGTCGTCACCTGACCGTTTCGAGCGGGAGACGCGGGGCTTCTTCGAACGCGTCCGTGCCGCCTATCAGAGGATTGCCCGCGAGGAGCCCCAGAGGGTCCGTATTATCGATGCCGGCTTGCCCCTGGAGCAGGTCCAGACGCAGATCGCGGCGACGATCGACCCCTTCGTCGCCGAGTCATGATCCCGCACACCGACGAATCCCCGGGTCCGGCGGCTCGCGATCCACTCCCCTGGCACGAGGCCGCCTGGAACCGCGTGCAGCGCGCGCGGGCGGGGAACCGGCTGCCCCATGCGCTCCTGCTCCAGGGCGGCGCGGGTCTGGGCAAGCGCCGGTTCGCCGACCTGTTGGCCATGTCTCTGTTCTGTGCGGCGCGGGATGGCCGGGGCCTGCCCTGCGGCACCTGTCGGGGATGCCGTCTGTTCCTGGCGGGCGCCCATCCCGACCTCGTGGTCATCGAGCCGGAGGAGAGCGGCAAGCAGATCCGGATCGAGGCGGTGCGCGACCTAATGGGCTGGGAAGAGCTGACTTCTCACGCGGCGGGGCACAAGGTGGTGGTTCTCGAGCCGGCCGACGCCATGAACCCGTCCGCCGCGAACGCGCTGCTCAAGACTCTCGAAGAGCCCGCGGGGCAGACCCTGATGCTTCTGATCAGCGCCCATCCCAGCCGCCTCCCGGCCACCATCCGCAGCCGCTGCCAGCGGGTGGCCTTCTCCCCACCGCCCCGCGACACGGCGTTGGCCTGGCTGTCGGCCCGGGGCGTGGATGCCGACCCGGATCTGCTCTACGGGCTGAGCGCCGGCTCGCCCCTGAAGGCGCTCGCCCTGGCGGACCCGGGAATCCTGGCCGAACGGCACTGCATGCTGGAAGAGCTTTTCGATCTGCTCGCGGGCCACCGGGATCCCGTCGCCGTGGCCGAGCGGTGGCACAAGCTCGACCTGAACCGCACCCTGGAGTGGCTCGCTGGCTGGGCGGTCGACATGGTGCGTCTGCGGACCATGCCCTCTCCGCCCATGCTGTTCAATCCGGACCAGGCCGAACGGCTGCGCCGCGCGGGCGCCGACGTACCGTCCAGGCGGCTGCACGCGATCGTGCAGCGCACGCTGCGGCCCGCGGGCTCCGCTGCCGGGCAGCTCAATGCGCACTTGCTGCTGGAAGGCCTGCTGCTAGAATGGGTCGCAGGGGCAGGCGCCACCCCGGCACGGCGCAGCCCCGGAAAACCAGACCGGCCATGACGACCACACCCAAGCTCGCAGGCGCCCGGCAGGGGATACTCTCCCTGACCATCAAGGACAAGAACGCCCTGTATGCGGCGTACATGCAGTTCGTCAAGAACGGCGGGCTGTTCATCCCCACGACGAAGAAGTATCACGTGGGAGACGAGGTGTTCATGCTACTGACGCTCATGGACGAGGCCGAGCGTCTGCCCGTGGCAGGCAAGGTGATCTGGGTCACGCCGATCGGCGCGGAGGGTAATCGCGCCGCCGGAATAGGGGTCCAGTTCAGTGACCAGGACGGGGGTATGGCCCGCAACAAGATCGAGGCCTACCTGGCCGGGGCCCTGAAGTCGGATCGTCCCACCCACACCATGTGACGCCCTCCGGAAGGGGGAGCGCCGCCCGCCGCCATGCTTGTCGATTCCCACTGCCACCTCGACCGGCTGGATCTCGAGCCGTACGAGGGAGACTTCGCCGCCTTGATGGGTGCCACCCGGGAGGCGGGGGTCCGCCATATGCTGTGCGCGTGCATCGATCTGGAACGCTACCCGTCAATGCTCGCGCTGGTGGAGCCTGAGCCGGGCGTATCGGTGTCGGTGGGCGTCCACCCCAACGAGCGCGACAGGCGCGACCCCGTCGCCGACGAGCTGGTCGAGCTGGCCGGACATGAGCGCAATGTCGCCATCGGCGAGACCGGTCTGGACTACTTCCACGGCAAGGGGGACCTGGGCTGGCAGCGCGAACGGTTTCGGGTCCACATCGAGGCGGCCCGGGCGTGCGGCAAGCCCCTGATTATCCATACCCGCGAGGCCCGGGAGGACACCCTGCGCATCCTGCGCGAGGGCGGTGCGGGCGAGGTCGGCGGGGTGATGCACTGCTTCACCGAGACCTGGGACATGGCCCGCCGGGCCATGGACATGGGCTTCTATATCTCCTTCTCCGGTATCGTCACGTTCAGGAATGCGGAGGCGCTGAGGGAGGTGGCGACCAGGGTGCCCCTCGACAGGCTCCTGATCGAGACCGACGCGCCGTATCTCACGCCGGTGCCCCATCGCGGCAAGCCGAATCAGCCGGCCTACGTCCGCCACGTGGCGGAGCGGATCGCGGACCTGCGAGGGCTGCCCGTGGAGCAGCTGATCGAGGTCACCGGCGAGAACTTCTTCCGGCTGTTTCCGGCGGCCGGCGCGGCCTAGCCCGGCGCCGCGCCGTCAGCTCGCGCTCGGCTCGCGCGCGCACGCGGGATTGCCATCGCGACCCTG
>JASFUT010000103.1:0-10205 GCA_050050175.1 Chromatiales bacterium | reverse complement strand
GCGATGACATGAGTGACTTGACGCCCGCACCGGCGCCCGACGAGCCCGGCGCCCCGGGCCCCTCCGGCTGGTGGGGCTCCTTCAAGCTGGAGGCGGGCGAGTCCGTGCTCTGGGAGCTGGGCGACACCCGCTTCGCGGTGCAGCGCCGGCACAAGGAGTGGGTGGTGTCCCGCTGGCCGCGGGAGGGCGGGGAGCGTCGGGACTGGCATGTTCAGACCCGGCGGACGGCCCTGGGCGATCCCGAGGGCGATCGCGAGCGGTTCGTGTTCGCCCGCACCCGCCCGGACCTCGAGATCCGACCCGCACTGGCGGATCGCTCGATCGTGAGCCGCCCGGCGGATCCCTTCTTTCTGCAGCCGGGCGAGGAGACGACGATCTACGTGAGCTCGCCTCTGTGGGCGGTGATCCGGGTCCACGGCGTGGCGGTGCCGCTCAAGGAGCTGGCACTGGCCGACCTCTCCGACACCTGGTTCGGGCCCTCCACCCTGGAGGGGGAGCTGTGCTACGCGACCCGCACCAGCGCGCGGCTGAGCCTCGACGAGATACCCCACCGCGTGTTTCGCGCCGTGACGCCGGTTCGCCTGGAGAACAGGGCGGGGACGGCGCTGCCGCTGGACCGCCTGAATCTGCCCGTCCCGTTTCTGGGGCTCTATCATCGCGCCGGCGGGGATCTGTGGACCGAGCAGATCAGTCTGGTGCGGGAGGAGGACGGGGACATGGCTGCGCTGAAGATCCACCCGGGATCGCCCAGAGCCCTGGGCGACGCGACGAGGATCGCCGAGCCCCGCCGGAGGACGGATGCCGGGGCGCTGGTGCGGGCGTTCGGCGCCCTGTTCGGTTGATAGCCGGGGGCCCGCGACATGACCACCTGGATCGAGTGGCTGAATCAGCTCGGCGGCACGGACCGCGTGCTGACGGTGATGCAGGCGCTCCTTCTGCTCGCCCTGGGATATCTGCTCGCGCGGCTGCTGAGCCGGGGCGTGGGCGGCCTGGTCCAGCGGCACACGACCGTTCATCAGGCGGTGCTCTGGCGCCGAGGCATCTACTATCTGGTGCTCGGCGCATTCGCCGTGATGGCCCTGCGCGAGATGGGCTTCAAGCTCACCGTGCTGCTGGGGGCGGCCGGCATCGTCACCGTGGCGCTGGGCTTCGCGTCCCAGACCTCGGCCTCGAACCTCATCAGCGGCTTGTTCCTCCTGTTCGAGCGCCCCTTCCAGGTGGGCGACGTGGTCAGGGTGGGCTCGACGACCGGCGAGGTGCTGTCGGTCGACCTGCTCTCGGTCAAGCTGCGCACCTACGACAACCTCTATGTGCGCATTCCCAACGAGACGCTGATCAAGTCCGAAGTCACCACGCTAACCCGCTTTCCGATCCGTCGCCTCGATATGCGGATCGGGGTCGCCTACAAAGAGGATATCGGGCGGGTGCGCGAGGTACTGGAGGAGGCGGCCGAGCACGAGCCGCTGTGCCTCGAGGAGCCCAGGCCGCTGTTCATATTCCAGGGATTCGGGGACTCGTCGCTCGACATCCAGTTCTCCGTGTGGGCCCAGCGGGAGAACTTCATCCCCCTGCGCAACAGCATGCATATCCGCATCAAGGAGGCGTTCGACGCCCGTGGCATCGAGATACCCTTCCCGCACCGGTCGATCTACGCGGGCGCCCTGACGGACCCCTTCCCGGTCCAGGTGGTGTCCGGCCAGCCCCGATCGGACACCGGGACGGACGGCCCGGTGGAGCGGCCGTCGTCATCGCCGTGGCGGTGATGATGTGGGCGGCGGGCCCCATCGGGCGGTTCGTCGACCGCCACCCCAGGTTCAGAATGCCCGCCCTGTCGTTCCTGATCCTCATCGGCGTGGCGCTGGTGGGCGAGGGGCTCGGCCTGCACATTCCCAAGGGCTACATCTACTTCGCCATGGCGTTCTCGGTGGGCGTGGAGGTGCTCAACATGCGGGTGCGCCGACGCCGGTGCAACTGCGCACCCCGCAGCCGCCTGGCGCCGGGGGCTGAGACCGGACATGCGGTCCGCTCAGGGCGCGGGGGGCCGGCGCTCCAGCGCGGCGGCGACCCGCGGGTCGCGTCCGTAGACGTCCGGGCGGAACTGCGCGGTGCCGTCCGCGTCCATCCGCGCCGTCCAGTAGAGGATGTGCACGGGGACCGGCATGCTGACCGGGATGGTGCGCTCCCTGCCGGTGGCGATCGCCGCCTCCAGGGCCTCGTGGTCCCACCCCGGGGTCTCGGCCAGAACCCAGGCGGCGAGCTCGACCGGCTTCTCGACCCGGATGCACCCGGAGCTGAAGGTGCGCACGCCGCGCTCGAACAGCTCCCGGTCCGGGGTGTCGTGCAGGTACACGTTGAAGCGGTTGGGGAACATGATCTTCACCCGGCCCAGGGCATTCTGCGGGCCGGGCTGCTGCCGCAGCCGGTAGGGAAAGTGCGAGGCGCTGAGCGCCGACCAGTCCACGCTGGCCGGGTCGATGACCTGCTGGCCGGCCAGCACGAGAAACCGCCCCCGGCTCAGCGCCTGCGGATCCTTCTGAAGGAGGGGCAGCTTGTCGCGCACGGCAATGCTCCGCGGCACGTCCCAGCTCGGGTTGACGACCAGGTAGCGGATCCGGTCGCTGAACACCGGCGTGCGGCGGTACTGGCGGCCGACGATCACTTTGGAATCGATGACCGGGGCGCCGTCCTGCACGGCCTGCAGTCGGAAGCCGGCGATGTTCACGAGCACATGCCGCCGCCCCAGGTCCTCGGGCAGCCAGCGCCAGCGTTCCAGGTTTACCGCGATCTGACGGATGCGCTCGGCGGCGCTGCGGTTGAGCTCGGCGAGCGTCGCCGGACCGACCACGGCGTCCGCCTCCAGGCCGTGGCTCTCCTGGAACCGACGGACTGCGGCCTCCAGGGCCGCATCGAAGACCGTCGGCTCCTCCGGCGGCTGCTCCGGAAGCTCGCCGGTTACCTGCAGGCGGGCCCGCAGCGCCGCCACCCGGGGATCCCGATCCCCGGGCTCGAGCTTGGGCCCGCCGGGCACCAGCGGCCAGCCGCCGGCCGCGTCGATGCCCCGATACCGCGCCAGCAGCTCCACCAGCCCCTGGTAGCCCGGCTCGGCGGGCAGCAGGGCCTCGAGCCGGGCGCGCACGCGGCCCGTCCGCAGGGTCTCCGCGAGGTGTGCGGCCAGGTCGGCGCCGCGCCGCGCGGCGCCCCACTCGGGGTCGATAGTCTCCGGGTCGAGACGCCCGGTCAGGTAGTGGCTGGCGAGCAGCAGATAGGCGTCCGTGAGCAGCAGGTCCAGGTCGGCGCTTTCGGACGCGTCGGCCCCGGGTGGCGCCTGGGCCAGGGCGGCCTCGAGCGCGGCCAGATGGTAGTCGTTCGCCTCCAGGCCCTGGCGCACGCTCGCCCGGATCGCGTCCAGGAGCCCGCGGGTGCGCTCGGGCCAGCCGTTGTCCCCGTCATCCCGCCAGGCGGGGGCGAAGGCGCGCGCTTCGTAGAACCGGGCCAGGGTGGCGGCCGCGAGTATAGGGGTCCCGCCCGCTCGCAGACGCGGGGGCCTGCCGGCGTTCTCGATGCGGTGGCGCAATTCCTCGCCGATCGGCACCAGGGGGCCGATCGGCGGCACTGCAGCCGGGGCCGGGAGCGCGGCGATGAGCGCCAGAGTCGCGGCAAGGACGGCCGCGGCCGCGGGACCGCCCGAGCGATGCCGCATCACAGCTTGATCAGCTCCATCAGCTCCGACCGGGATCGTGCATCTTCCTGGAAGGTGCCGCGCATGGCGGAGGTCACGGTGGTGCTGTTCTGCTTCTGCACGCCGCGCATCATCATGCAGGTGTGGCTGGCCGCCATGACCACGCCGACGCCGTAGGGCTCCAGGGCGTCCACCAGGGCGTCGGCCACCTGGTTGGTCAGGCGTTCCTGGACCTGGAGCCGGCGGGCGAAGACGTCCACCACCCGGGCCACCTTGCTCAGGCCGATCACCCGGCCTTTCGGGAGGTAGGCGACGTGGGCGCGGCCGAAGAATGGCAGCATGTGGTGCTCGCACAGCGAGTAGAACTCGATGTCCTTGACCACCACCATTTCCTTGCAGTCCTCGGTGAAGACCGCCTGGCGGACCACCTCCCTCACGTCCATGTCGTAGCCGCTGGTGAGAAAATCCATGGCCTTGGCCACCCGCAGGGGCGTACGCCGCAGCCCTTCGCGGGACGTGTCCTCGCCCACCCGTGTCAGCATCTGGCGTATGAGGTCCTCGAAGCCCGCATCGTAGACCTCGTCGTCGGACTGGGCCTCCAGTGAGCCCGCGTAGTGGCCAGTGGCCAGCGCCCTGGCCTTGTCTCGGTTGATGCTCATCATGGTGTTCCCGTTGGGACTGCGCGATGTTCTTTTGCGAGTTGGGTGATACTTTCATACTAGAGCCCGCCGCACCACCCGGGGGATTCAGCGGAATTCGGGCTATCGGCTCCTGCCCGGCACATCCGCGGCAGGGCGCGGGAGCCCGCCGACGAGGTGTGCATGGCCGGGACGGAGGAGCAAGGCACCGCTGCGGGGCCTGAGGTCGAAGACTGGCATGCGCTGGAGGCTCAGCGGGTCTTCGATCGCCTGGACTCGAGCCCCGGCGGACTCACCCGGGCCGAGGCCGAGGCCCGGCTCGCTCGCTACGGGCCCAACCACCTCCCCGAGGCCCCGCGCAAAGGCGCCCTGGCCCGTCTTCTGGCCCAGTTCAACAACGTCATCATCTACGTCCTGCTCGTCGCAGGGGTCGTTACCGCCGCGCTCGAGCACTGGGTGGACTCCTGGGTCATCTTCGGGGTCGTGGTGGTGAACGCCCTGATCGGCTTCATCCAGGAGGGCAAGGCGGAGCGGGCCCTGGATGCCGTGCGCAACATGCTCTCGCTCCAGGCGTCGGCCGTGCGCGACGGCGTCCGCGGACCCGTGCCCGCGGAGGACCTGGTCCCCGGCGACGTGGTGCACCTGCAGTCGGGGGATCGGGTGCCCGCGGACCTGCGCCTGTTCCGGGTCAAGGAGCTGCACATCGACGAGGCGATGCTCACCGGGGAGTCCGTCCCGGTGGGCAAGTCGCCGGAGCCGGTCGCCGAGGAGGCCGTGCTGGGCGACCGCGGGGCCATGGCCTATTCCGGGACGCTGGTGACGTCCGGCCAGGGGGCGGGGGTGGTGGTCGGGACCGGCGCACAGACCGAGCTGGGACGCATCAGCACGCTGCTGGGGCAGGTCCGGCAGCTGACCACGCCGCTGCTGCGCCAGCTCGACCGCTTCGGCCGATGGCTGACGATTGCCATATTGGCGGTTGCAACCGCTGCCTTTCTGTTCGGCACCCTGGTGCGCGGTTACGGGGCGGACGACATGTTCCTGGCCGCGGTGGGGCTGGCCGTGGCCGCGATCCCGGAGGGCCTCCCGGCGATCATCACCATCGCCCTGGCCGTCGGGGTCCAGGCCATGGCGGCGCGCCGGGCGATCATCCGGCGTCTGCCCGCCGTGGAGACCCTGGGCTCGGTCACGGTGATCTGCTCCGACAAGACCGGCACCCTTACGCGCAACGAGATGACGGTGCAGACGGTCGCCACCGCTGAGCACCGGTGGGCGGTGGGGGGCGTGGGGTACGATCCCCATGGCGCGTTCACCATCCAGGGGGGCGGAGAGATCGTCCCCGGCGACTGCCCGGAGCTCATGGAGATCTGCCGTGCGGCGGTGCTGTGCAATGACGCCTCGGCCCACGCCGAGCAGCGCGACGGCTGGCGCTTCCAGGGCGACCCCACGGAGACCGCGCTGCTGGTGCTCGGCGTGAAGGCCGCCTTGAATCCCCTGAGGCTCGCCGAGGAGTATCCCCGGGACGACATCATTCCCTTCGAGTCGCAGCACCGGTTCATGGCGACCCTGCACCACGACCATGCGGGCCACAGGTTCGTCTACGTCAAAGGGGCGCCGGAGGCCGTCATGGAGCGATGCGGCCGGCAGCGGGTGGCCGGCGAGGACCGGGCGCTGGACCCGTCGTTCTGGCAGGCGGCGCTCGAGGAGATCGGGGCGCGCGGCCAGCGGACCCTGGCGTTCGCCGTGGGCGCCCTGCGCGACGGTCAGCGGACCCTGGACTTCGGTGACGTGGAGGGCGGTCTCACCCTGCTGGGGGTGACAGGGATGATGGACCCGCCGAGGCGCGAGGCGGTCGAGGCGGTCCGCCGATGCAGATCGGCCGGCATCTCGGTGAAGATGATCACGGGTGATCACGCCGTGACGGCCCGGGCAATCGCCGCCTCCATGGGCATCGGCGGGGACGGGCCGGCAATGACCGGCGTGGACCTCGAGCAGACGCCGGACGAGCCGCTGCGGGAGAGGGCGGTGCGCACGGACGTATTCGCTCGGGTGAGCCCCGAGCACAAGCTGCGTCTCGTCAAGGCCCTGCAGGCCGGCGGCGAGGTGGTGGCCATGACCGGGGACGGCGTCAACGACGCGCCGGCCCTCAAGCGCGCGGACGTGGGCGTGGCCATGGGCATCAAGGGCACCGAGGCGGCCAAGGAGGCCTCGGAGATGGTGCTCGTGGACGACAACTTCGCCTCCATCACCCATGCGGTGGAGGAGGGGCGGCGGGTCTACGACAACATCAAGAAGTCGATCCTGTTCATCCTGCCCACCAACGGCGGCGAGGCGTTCACCATCCTGGCGGCCATCGCCCTGGGTCGCATGCTGCCGGTGACGGCCGTGCAGATCCTCTGGGTCAACATGATCACCGCCGTCACCCTGGCCCTGTCCCTGGTCTTCGAGCCGGCCGAGCCGGGGGTGATGCGGCGCCCGCCGAGGGAGACCGATGCGCCCCTGCTCTCGGGGTTCATGATATGGCGCATCCTGTTCGTCTCCCTGATCATGGTGGTCGGCACCTTCGGGCTCTTCATCTGGGAGCGAAGCCAGGGTACGGACATCGCCGCGGCCCGCACCGTCGCCGTGAACATGCTGGTGGTCTTCGAGGCGTACTACCTCCTGTCCACCCGATACCTGCTCGACCCGGTGCTGAACGCCCGCGGTCTCCTCGGCAACCCCAAGGTCCCGCTGTCGATCGTGCTGGTGATGCTGTTCCAGCTGCTGTTTACCTATGCGCCGCCCATGCAGCTGTTCTTCGGATCGGCCCCGATCGACGGTGCGGCCTGGGGCCGTATCCTGGTCATCGGCGTGTCCGTGCTGGTGCTGGTGGAGCTGGAGAAGGCCGTGCTCAGGGTCCTGCACCGCCGGGTTTGATCGCCGGCGCCGGCGCGACCATACTGAGCGGCCGATGAGATATCGCATCATCCCTGTCACGCCCTTCGAGCAGAACTGCACCCTGCTGTGGTGCGGGCAGTCCGGCCGGGCGGCCGTCGTGGACCCCGGGGGCGATCTCGACCGCGTGCTGGCGGCCGTCGCCGAGGAAGGGGTGACGCCGGAGAAGATCCTGCTCACCCATGCCCATGCCGATCACGCCGGGGCCACCGCAGACCTCGCCGAGCGGCTGGGCGTCCCGGTGGAGGGGCCGCATCGGGACGACCGCTTCTGGATCGAGGCCCTGGCCGAACAGAGCCGGATGTTCGGGCTGCCGCCGTCGCGCCCGTTCGTCCCCGACCGCTGGCTGGAAGACGGGGACAGGGTCTCCGTGGGGGAGGCCAGCCTTGAGGTGCTGCACTGCCCGGGGCACACGCCGGGACACATCGTCTTCTTCGACCGGGCGGGGGGCCTCGCCCTGGTGGGCGACGTGCTGTTCCACGGCTCCATAGGGCGGACCGATTTTCCCCGGGGGGACTACGACACGCTGATCCGCTCCATCCGCCAAAAGCTCTGGCCGCTGGGCGACGGAGTCCACTTCATTCCGGGCCACGGTCCCATGTCCACGTTTGGCGAGGAGCGGCGCACCAATCCGTTCGTCGCCGACCGGTGATCCGCCCGTGGTGGTGTCGTCGGCATCCGCAGGCCCGGATGCGGCCGACCGGACCGGCCGCGCGCGGTGGACGGCGCCGCCGGACATCCCCCGGGAGTGGTGCAAGCCCGCGGTCGACAGCGCCGCTCGGGATACTTTCGAACGGCGAAACTCCGGCTAGATTGTCAGGAAGGGCTGGCGACAGGAGAGAGCCGTGACCGAGGTTCCGGTGCGAAGGCGACTGACAGTCGTTCTGGCGGGGGTGGCGGCCGCCATGGCCGGCGCGGCGGTCATCGCGGGCCCCGGCGGGTCGGCGGTGTACCGTTGGACGGACGGACAGGGCGTGGTCCACTTCAGCGACAGCCCGCCGGCGCATGCGCCGGCGGATACCCGTGTCCTGCCGCTCACGTCCCCGCCGCCACCGGCGGACGCCGAGGCGGACCTGTTCTCGGTGATCAATCAGGCGCGCCGTATGGCCGAGGAGCGCAGGGCCCGGGAGCGCGCCCGGCTGGAGGAGCTCCGGGTCCGGGCGGAGCTGGAGCGGGCGGCGGCGCGGGCCCCCCGTCCCCCCGAGGGCGGCGAGGATGGGGCCGACGCGGTCGGCAGGCACTATCTGGTGCCCCTTTACGCACCTTTCTACCGCCGTTTCCCCCGCCCCGATCTGCGCGAGTTTCCCGAGGGACATCCGGCCTACAGACCTTATCCCTGGCGGCCGGCGCGTTCGACGCCGAGGACCGGACGACTCGTTCCGGGCCGCCCGTAGTCGGGCCGGGCGCAGCGGTGTCCCGCGCGGCCCGGATGGTCGTGGGGACCGGCCGAGCGCCGCCGTTCCCCCCAAAAAAGAGCCCGGCTCAACGGCCGGGCAACTCATCGCGAGAGAGGAGGGTATTGTGCGGAAGCGCCTTCACCTTAATGCACCGGCCGGGCCAGTGCCGTGACGCAGCGCCCGGAACGCGACGGATCTACGCGCCTTCCGGCTCCGCATCCCCCCGCGCGTCGGCGGCTTCACGGCCGCGGTGCGTGCGGGCAAGGAGCAGGTAGACCGCCGGCACGACGTAGAGCGTGAACAGGGTCCCGATTCCCAGGCCCGTGGCGATCACCAGGCCGATATCGAAGCGGCTCGCCGCGCCCGGACCGGTGGCGACGAGCAGCGGCACCATGGCCGTCACCATGGCAACAGTAGTCATCAGGATGGGCCGGAGCCGGATGCCGGCGGCGCGCTCCACCGCCTCACGCTTGCCCAGAGCCTCCCGGCTCTGGATCTGATTGGCGAACTCCACGATGAGGATGCCGTTCTTGGCGATCAGCCCGATCAGGGTGATCAGGCCCACCTGGGTGTAGATGTTGAGGTTGGCGAATCCCAGGGTCAGGAAGGCCATGGCCCCGGCGATGGACATGGGCACCGACACGAGGATGATCAGCGGATCGCGCCAGCTCTCGAACTGAGCGGCGAGGACCAGGTAGATCACCAGCAGGGACATGAAGAAGGTCACCACCAGGGCGGTGCCCTGTCGCTTCTGCTGGCGCGCCTCGCCCGTGAAGTCCCAGGTGTAGTTCGACGGGAGGATGTCGCGGGCCTGCTGCTCCAGGTAGGCCATGGCGTCGCCCAGCGGGGCGCCCGCGCTCATGACGCCCTCGAGCGTCACCGCATTGAGCTGCTGGAACTGGGTGCGCTTGGACGGCTCCACGCTCTCCCTGAAGGTAACCAGGTTGCCCAGGGGCACGAGCTCGCCCGAGGCCGTGGGCACGTAGTAGTCCTGCAGCATCTGCGGGCTCAGCCTGTACTGGCGGGCGACCTGGGGGATGACCTTGTAGCTGCGCTCGGCCAGGCTGAACCGGTTGATGTAGCCGTCGGCGACCATGGTGGAGAGGGTGCGGCCGATGTCCGCCATGCTGATGCCGAGCGCCCCGGCGCGGTCGCGGTCCACCACGATGGTCTGCTTGGGCCGGGTGAACTCGATCGACTTGCGCAGGAACTGGAAGTTGCCGCTGCCCATGGCGCGCCCGATGAGCTGGTCGGCGAATCCGTCCATCTCCTCGTAGCCCGCGTCCGAGATGACCACGAACTGCATGGGCAGCCCGCGGCCGGTGCCGGGCAGACTGGGTCGGGGGAAGACCGCCATCTGAAAGCCCGCTATGCCCTGAAGCTTGCCCTGGAGCTCCGGCTGGACCTCGGACTGGGACCGCTCCCGCTCCGACGGTTGGGGCATCTTGAAGCCCCCGAAGGTGATCGTCGGGTCCCCGCCGAAGCCCACGAGCACGAAGCTCTCCAGATACTCGGGGATGGACTCGAAGACGCTCTGCGCCTCCCGGGCGTAGAGCTGGT
>JASFUT010000102.1:0-10230 GCA_050050175.1 Chromatiales bacterium | reverse complement strand
CCGGTGAACAGGCCAGCGACCACAACATTCGTATCGACGACGAATACCGGTAGGCTCATCGCTTACGAGCGGCGCGTGTCTCCTCGACAGCCAACTCCGGTGCCTTCTCGTCATGCGGCAGAACAGCGGCCTCTAGCTCGGCCCGACCTCGTGCGACCTGGCTGTTCGCGAACCACGACACCCTGCCGAAGGGACGCCGCGGCACCGGGACCGCACCTGCGCATTCATGCGCACGCGGCATTCGTGCATCCTGCACATCATCGCCCGGCCCTTACAGAAGGAGCCAAAGAATTCGGGTCACAACAACCATCGGATTCGATCAGTCTGGATGGGAATATCTTCAGGTATAAAGAGAAGATGCGGTCGTAACCTATTGTTTTAAAATACCAATAAAGAGGCCGCCGCGTCCACCGGTTGTTGCGGGAGCACTCAGGTAGTTACGCATCACATCGCCGCTCGCGATGCGGCCTTTCCTTTGCTCGGGATCCCTCCGTGTGATTTCCACCTCTGCAACCTCAGTCCCTCCCCCATTGGCGACGCATACCCCGTCCCCACAATCGGTCGTAACGGCATCCCAGTTTGAGTGCAGCCGCCGCTGTGGCCAGCGCCCGCGGCATCGCAGCCCAGGGTGGTGCTCGTCGGGTGATCCGGCTCAGTCGAGCAGTCCTCGCCCGGCACGGCGGCCGCCTCGGCGCTTCGGGCTCAGTCGCTGCTGCCCTGTAGCACACCGGATCACTTGTTCAGGCGCGACGGGACCTTCTTTGACCCCATGTATTCTTTGACGAAGGCCGTCAGATCCTCAGCAGGCACCGGGCGACTCAGGAAATAGCCCTGGACCTGCTCGCAGAGCTTCTCCTGGAAGAAATTCATCTGCTCCTGAGTCTCCACTCCTTCGGCGACGACGCTCAGCCGCATGCTCTTTGCCATGCTGAGAACGGCCATGGTGATGGCAACGTCGTCAGGGTCCAAGCTGATCCCTGTCACGAACGAGCGGTCTATCTTGATCCTGTCCACAGGAAAGTTCTTGAGATGACTCATGCTCGAGTATCCGGTGCCGAAGTCATCGATGCTGAGCTGCACGCCGATTTCCTTGAGGGCGTTCAGGGTTCGCACGGAGCCCTCCACATCTTTCGCAAGCAGGCTCTCGGTCACTTCGAGCTCCAGCCCCTCGGGCTCCAGCCCGGCATCTTCCAGCGCCTTTCTTATGACGTCGGCAAAGTTGGTTTGCACGAACTGGGCGATAGATACATTCACCGCAACGCGTCTGATACCAAGCCCTTCGTCCCGCCATGCCTTCGCCTGAGCGCAGGCAGTCCGGATCACCCACTCCCCGATAGGAATGATCGTGCCGTTCTCCTCGGCCAGGGCGATGAAATCCATGGGTGACACGTCACCGAGCTCCGGATTGTGCCAGCGAAGGAGGGCCTCGGCGGCATCGATACACCCGCTCCTAAGATCCATCTGGGGCTGGTAGTGGAGGGCGAACTCACCCCGCTCAAGCGCTCTTCGCAGGTTGTTATCCAGGGCCAGGCGGCGAAGTGCCAGCGCATTCATGGACTCGTCATAGAACTGGTACTGGTTCTTGCCGGCCCGCTTCGCGAAATACATGGCGGTGTCGGCATTCTTGACCAGGGTCTCTGCGTCCTCGCCATCCTCTGGGTAGACGGCGATGCCTATGCTCGACGTGATGAACGTCTCGCTCCCTGCAAGCATGAAAGGTATGGAGAGCTTCTCCAGGACGCGGGTGGCCACCGTGGCCACATCCTCTCCGTGTCGCAGGTCGACGAGAAGGAGTGTGAACTCATCGCCTCCGAGTCGGGCCACCTGATGTAACCCCTGGGAGGAATCGACACGCGTGACAGTGTCGCTGACACGCACGCAGCCCCGCAGGCGCTCGGCAACGGTCTTCAGAAGCAGATCCCCGGCGCTGTGACCCAGAGTGTCGTTGATGCGCTTGAAGTCGTCCACGTCCAGAAACAGGACGCCCAGCCTCCAAGCGTGGCGCTCGGCACGCGCCACTTCCTGGGCCAGGCGCTCCGTAAAAGACACGCGGTTGAGAAGGTTGGTGAGGCCATCGTAGTAGGCCAGCTTGCGCACCTTGTCCTCAGCGCGGACGCGTTCGGTCACATCCTGCACCGTGCCGTACACCACGCCGGAGCGAGCATCGGCAACGTCCAGTGGCGAGGTCTGGTGCTGGACATGGCATTCCGAGCCGCTGGGCAGCAGGATTCGATGGCGGACGGACGTGGAGGCGGTCCCCTGCTCGGTTTCGTCGAACCAGGACTTGACCGCGTCCCGGTCATCCGGGTGCACCTGCCCGAGCCAGACCGCGAGGGACGGGGCCACCGCGCCTGGCCGCAGCTCCAGGATTCGGTAGACCTCATCGGACCACCACATCCAGTCCTGCGCCGGATCCCATTCCCAGTTGCCCAGGCGGGCGATCCGCTGGGCAATGTCCAGACTCGCCTGGCTCCTGGCCAGCTCCTGGGCGGTGCGTGCAAGCGTCTTGAGCGTATCGCTGGCACGCAGCAGATAACGGATCCGGTGGTTGAGCAAAGACCAGTTGATCGGCTTGGTGGTGAAGTCGGTCGCGCCGGCGGCGTAAGCACGGTCGATGGACGCCGCGTCTTCAAAGGCGGTCACCATGAGGATGGGGAGCATGTCGCCGCCGGGCCGGGCACGCACCCGGGCACAGGTGGCGAACCCGTCCAGCTCCGGCATATCCACGTCCAAAAGGATGATGTCGGGAAGACCGCGGTCCAGCGCCTCCAGGGCCGCGACCCCGTCTTCGGCCTCCAGCACCTCGAAGCCTGCCAGCTCCAGTGACCGGCGAGCCAGCATCCGGGTGGTGTCGTCATCATCCACCACCAGGACGACAAGCCGCGCTTTGCTGTGGGTCTCAGCGTCCATCAGGCGGTATCCCGGGTTTCCCGCGTTTCCCGGGTCAGGGCCTGAGTGACACGCTCGTACTCGGACCTGATCGCCGCAAGCAGCCGCTCTGCTCCGTCGAGATGCCCGGAACGTCCTGCCGTTTCGAGCTCCTTGCAGATGGAGGCCAGAATCATCGCACCCAGGTTGGCGCTCGCGGACTTGAGCCGGTGGGCTGTCTTTCTCAAATCCTCGGCATCTCCGCTGCGCACACCGGACGCCAGGCGATCCAGATCGGCGCTCGAGTTGGCGAGATACTTGTCGGTCAGCTGTCGCAGAAATCCCCCCGAGCCGTCCGTGTCCATCGCACGGATGCCTTCCAGGACAGAGGGGTCGAGCGGCGGATCACCGGTACCGTAGTCACCCTGGAGTGCACTGTCCGAAGAGTCAGAGACGGGCGCCAGCGGCGGGGCTGACACCCCCTTCCCGCCCTCTGCCCTTTCGGGCAGCCAGCGTTCCAGGATGGCCAAAAGGTCTGTCGCAGTGAAAGGCTTGCTGAGGTAGTCGTCCATGCCCGCCGCCAGGCATCGCTCCCGATCGCCCTGCAGGGCGTTGGCCGTGAGGGCGACCACAGGAATCCGTGGTCCGCCCTCGCCCTGCTCCCGGAGACGAAGCTCCCCGGTGGCCTCGAAGCCGTCCATCACCGGCATGTTGCAGTCCATCAGCACGATGTCGTAACTACGGCTCGCCAGCGCTTCCAGGGCGGCCTTCCCGTCCTCGACCACGTCCACCTCACAGGCCAGCATTCGCAGCATCTGCGCCGCTACATCCTGATTGACGGGATGGTCTTCGGCCAGTAACACCCGGGCACCCAGTTGCCGCTCGGCGGCATATGGCCTTCGTGTGGAAACGGTGGGGAGAGGTCCGGTCGCCGCCCCTTTGGCCAAGACCCCGACCAGGCAGTCGTAGAGCTGGGATTGACGCACAGGCTTGGTAAGCCGCACATCGATCGCGGCGCTGGCGACCTCTGACGAGCCGTCATCCAGGCTCGCGGAGCTCAGCAGGATCATAGCCACATCCGCGAACGCCGGATCAGAGCGGACTCGGTGCGCGAGCTCCACCCCGTCCAGGTCGGGCATGTGCCAGTCGAGCAGGAGAAGATCGAAACGCCTGCCTTCTTCATGTGCCTGCCGAAGCCGGGCCAGGGCTTGGGCACCGTTGGCAGAGGTGTCGTGGTCCACTCCGAAATAGGTGAGCTGCTGCACCAGGATCTCCCGGTTCGTCGCATTGTCGTCGACCACCAGGACCCGCGCCCCCTCGAGGACGTGGGCTGCCAGAGTCTGTTCTTTCGTGGAGCTCGCCTTCCTGAAGCGGGCTGTGAACCAGAAAGTGGAGCCCTTGCCGAGCTCGCTCTCCAAACCTATCGTACCCCCCATCAGGTGGGTAAGGCGTCGTGCTATTCCCAGTCCCAGCCCTGTGCCACCGAACCGTCGCGTCGTGGAGCCGTCGCCCTGGGTGAAGGACTCGAAGACTCGGGCCTGGGCCTCCGGCGCAATGCCGATGCCGGTGTCCTGTACCTCGACGCGCAGCAGGGCTTCCCCTCCTTCGTCGTCGGTACACCGGGTCCTGACCACCACCTCTCCCTTCTCGGTGAACTTGACCGCATTGCCCACGAGGTTGGTCAGAACCTGACTCAGCCGGACGGCATCGCCGCGAAAAGCCGTATCCATATCGGGGGGAAGTGAGCAGAGCAGCTCCAGTCCCTTGCGATGAGCCGATTCCGAGCATAGCTCGACAACATCCTCCACCACCTCACGCAGGTCGAACGGCGCGTCGTCCAGCTCCAGCCGACCGGCTTCGATCTTGGAGAAGTCGAGTATGTCGTTGATGATGTTCAGGAGGGAGCCGGCAGAACGATAAATCGATTGGGCGAACCGCGCCTGGGATTCGTTCAGCTCGGTCTTCAGCAGGATCTCCGTCATGCCCATCACCCCATTCATGGGCGTCCGGATCTCGTGGCTCATGTTGGCCAGGAACTCAGACTTGGCCAGATTCGCAGCCTCTGCCGCTTCCTTGGCCTTGACCAGCTCAGCCTCCGCCTGCTTGAGTTTGGTGATGTCGATAAAGCTCTCGACCAGATACTGGCGGCGGTTTCGCCGGACCCCCATAACGGTCTTCAATATGGGAATTTCCTCGCCCTGCCGGCTCTTCAACAGGCACTCGGTCCTGTCGACCGCCAGGCCACGGTCCGTGATGGGACAGCCTCCCTCTTCGGCCAGGCAGATAAATCCATGGCACGCACGACCGACAATCTCGTTCCGTGACAGATCCATCAGCCTCGCGGCAAATGGGTTGACGTCGACAATCTCATGCGTCTCTGCGTCGATGACGAAGATACCCGCAGAAGTGGACTCCCAGATGGTCGTGAGATACTCCTCGCTCTCACGCACGGCGTCCTTCTCCTTCTGCAGCTCCCGGGTCCGCTCAGCCACTGTCGCCTCCAGCTCCTGGGTGTAGCGGTGCAGACGCTGCTGGGCCTGCTTCAGGTCATCGAGCATGCCGTTGAATGCCAGGGCAAGCTGTCCGACCTCATCCTGGGTATCGATATCGACTCTTCTCTCCAGCCCTCCCCGTTTCTCGCGTATGTCTTGGATGACCGAAAGCAGCCTGCCAATCGGCATGGTGATGGAGCGCGACAGCATCACGGCCAGGGCCACGAACAAGACGGCTGCGATCGCGCCAACCGCCGTGATGCGAATGGCAATGCGCTGCTTGAGTCGGGAGATGTCCGCCACCGTGGCCGAGAAGAGCTCCACCGCGTCGTCCCGGAGCTGCTCCAACGCCTTGTCCAGGTCCTCGTGCGACTGTGTGAACTGACGGGCGAGTGCGGGCTCGCGCTCCCATTCTTCATCGAAAGTGGCCCGGACCCATTCGAGCCCCACCTCTCTGGTCTGGCGGTACTTGGAGGCCAGCCGCTCCACACGGGTGGCCATGGCCTCCGTAGAGCCGGCGTAGGCCCTCACCTTGGCCCAGGCCTCCTCCAGCGGTGGGTCCAGCTCCGTCACGCGCTCCAGCAGGTCCTGGCGCGAAGCGAGCGCCGCAGCGTTGATGGCAGCCACGGACCGTTCGGTCCCCAGGGCCAGGTCCATGGAAGCGATGGCCAGAGGATAGGCGGTCTGCTCCATGGCTTCGATCTCACTGGAGATCCTGTCCATGGAACGGATGCTGTCCACGGCGATGATCAGCATGAGGACGATCAGCACGCCCATCGCCGCCCAGAGGCGGGCCCGGATGCTGAGCGATGTCATTGAAGCGACTGGTCGGCTGCGGTCGCGCGGGGTGGCGAGGCGACCACCGAGCCTGTGCCCTGTTCCACCGGCAGATCCGATTTCACCCAACCGTGGAATCCGCCGTCGAGACGCAAGACCTTCGTAATACCCTGAGAAGCCAGAAACCGGGCGGTGGTCAGCAGCAGCCGCGCTTTGTGGTCGACGAGGACGATGCGCCGGTTTCGGGGCAGAAGATGGAGCTTCTCGTGCAGCACTTCCAGGTCGATGTTGGTCGATCCCTTGATATGGCCCCGGGCGAAGTAATCGGCCGGCCGCAGGTCGAGAATCCAGGCTTCACGGTCGGCGAGCAGTTCGCGGGAGCTGATCAGGGGCACATCCACCTTCGGGTAGGTGGCCAGCGACGCCATGGGCAGACCGGCGCGCCTCCAGGCGAGAATGCCATCCCGATACACCAGCAGATTACTGTAGCCCCTCTCGTGGGCCAGATCAGCGGCTTGGGGGCTGTACCGGCACAGCCTTCCCATGCAGTAGAAGACGATCAGGGCATTCTTGTCCTCGGGAAGGTCCTGCGAGCTAGAGACCTTACCCAGGGGAATGTTGATCGAGCCCGGGATGTGCATCTGGTCGTGGATGATCTTGGGAAGCACGTTCACGAGCAGAAATTCGGTTTCGCTTTCCCGAAGGGCCTGGAGCTCCTCTGTCGAGATAACTCTCCAATGCTTTCCGGAATCCTCTGGCAGATCGTGGGCGCGGGCGCCTATCGCCAGGACCAACAAGAAACCGAGACACACCAATCGGGCGCCCGTTTCCATATTCTGCCTCGTCGTTTAAGAAGAAAGGATAGGAAATTCAACCGCATGTGCGACAACAGAAGCCTAGTCCCGCGGGGGGGAGCGGTCAAGGTTCTGGGGGGCTCGGCGCGGTGGGAAAGGCCAGCGGGGTGGACTTGACTTCCGGAGGCCGACCGAGCCGGCCCTAAGGGAGTGGCTGGAGGTTGTCGTTGGCGTATTCGCCGCGAGCCGCGCGAATGCTGCCGGGCCCCTTGCGGACCGGCCCGGCCTGACAAACCAGGCTCCATGCCCGCCCAACCAGCGCTCCGCTGGGGCGCATTTCACCCCGCATCGGCCACCAGGCCAGGCGCCACTGCGGGCGCGCCGCCGGCATCGCAGTCCAGGGTAGCGCTCGTCGGGTGATGCGGCCAAGTCGAACAGCCTCAACGTGGCGGCCCTGGCACGCCGGCCGCCGCAAGGCTTCTGGCTCAGCCGCTGGCGCATCGAGGCGAGTTATGAACCGGCGGCGCGGACCGCTCGGGCGACAATGCCGCCGGCGCCGACGAGAGCGGCCAGCCGCCGGCCCCGGAGGCGCCGAACCGGCCGGCAGGCCCCGACCTGCACGCAGGCCCTGGAGACGAGGGGCCGGTGTCTGCCAGGCACCATCCGGAAGGGCCGGTGCCGACAGTGGTCCGTTTTCGAGGCCCCGGGGCAGAGGACGAAGCGGTGCTCCATCCACCGCGCCCGCGCTCCCTGCCCGTTGAGCGCGGCAAGCGCCCACGGCTGCCCCGGAAGCGGTGACCTGATCGTCGTCAAAGAGGCGGTGAACCCCATCGGCGAAACATCGGTCTTATCACCTTAATGAATCCGACCGGCGGGAGTCCGGGCGTGGCTGAGGCGGCGGTGACACCGTCCTGCGGGGCGCTTTCACCTGGTCGCTCCCACATCGTCAACGGAAAGCCCTTGGAGGCCGTGCACCGTGAAGATCCTGTATTCCACATTGCCGCTGCTCGGCGTGCTGAGCGCCTTCCAGGGCCCCGCGCAGGCGGGAAACCCGCTCGCGGACTGCCGTCCCGTCGAGCTGGAGACCGGGAAGACGCTCGATCTGGCGGACTACGGGGGCAAGGTCCTGTACGTCGACTTCTGGGCCTCCTGGTGCGCGCCGTGCCGCGAGACCTTTCCGTTCATGAACGCGCTGCACGAAGAGTTCGGAGGTGACGGCCTGCACGTCCTCGCTATCAGCCTCGACGATGACGCCGAAGAGGCGCGCGGATTTCTGGAGGATTTCCCCGCCGACTTCCAGGTCGCCATCGACAGCAGCGGCAGCTGCCCCATCGCCTTCGAGGTGCTGGGCATGCCCTCCTCCTACATCCTCGGACGCGACGGCGCCATCCTGAACAGCCACATGGGCTTCAGCGCGTCCGACGCCGAAGAGCTCCAGGCCGAGGTTTCGGAAGCCCTGCGGTGAGAACGCCGCCTCGGGGCCCGGGGCGCGTCCTGACCTGCAAGGCCCGGAATCCCCAGTGCGGGGCTGCCACTCGGAGCAGCTAACCGTCAGCGATCACCGGGGCTCTACCCCGGGCCCGGCAGCCCCCTGGTGGTGTCCTGATCCCGTCAGCGCCGCTTGCCACACATCGGATTCTCGGGGGGAGGTCCGTTCGGCAAGGGGCCCATCCGGCCGCCATCGATACGTCGAATGCCCTCCCGCTGGCCGGCGCGGCCGGTGAATCGGTCCTCACCCACGCGCGCTCCTGCGCGGCTCGCTCGTTAGCAACTCCGGCGCGCAGCGCCTGGCGTCCGCGTGACGCTGCCGACCGCCAGGGCGGATGCCCCGCGCTTCCTCCGGCATTGCCCGACCCTGCCCCTGCGGACCGGGCTGCCCTGACCCCCGGCCGGCTCGGCGCCCCAGGGCGACCCCCGCCGGGGGGCGCCGCGTCCTATACTTGCCGGAACCATCCCCGGAAGGAGGACCGAGCGATGCGTAGATGCGCGGGAATTCGAGCTCCGGCCGCGGCGGCGCTGGCTCTGGGCATCCTGGGGGGACAGGGATGCACCGTTCGCGTCGTCAACGACGCCTCGGAGCCCTTGCCCGTGACCGGTGAGCTGGCCGTCGACGTGGGTGCCGTGGAGGTGGCGCAGGCGGGCGCCTGGAGCGTCGGTATCGACCCGGCGACCAATGGCGTGCGGCTTCAGGAGGGTCCCGTCGAAGTGCTCTTCGACAGCGGCCTGCTGGCGCTCGGCGACGCCGAGACCCGCGAGCTGGGACCTGTGGATCTGCTCGGCACCACCGTCGTCCGCGTGCTGACGCACGGCGTGAACGGCAAGGTGCGGGTCGACGTCCTGACCGATCTAGCCGCAGGGCCCATCCGGCTCGACCGGTTCAATGTGGGGCAGGAGAACACGGCGGAGTTCGACACCCGGCTGTACCAGATTCCAGGTCCGGCGATGCGCTTCCGGGTCAAGGAGATCGGCGGACCGGGCGGCGCCAACATCCGGGTGGTGCTCGTCGGTCGCTGACTGCGGCGCGGCGCCGCTCCGTTTCCGACGGAGCGAGCGCAAGGAGTGCCCTGATCACAGGCATTCTCTCCAGGTCCGTTGCCGCGGACGGGCTGGCCCTGTCTCGAGCATTCTCGGACCGGTTCATGGTGGGCAGCGATAGCTTCCTCGCTGGCAGAACGTGAAGGGAAAGACCCCGAATGGCACTTAAATCAGGCTTTAATCCGAAGTCTTCCATGAAGAGCTGGGCCGTGCGAGCTTGCCACGTCGATCTGCACTCGCCGCCATGCCAGCATGCAGCGAGAGACCGGCCGCCTTGCCCACCCGTCATCGAAGGTTCATCGCAGGGCGGCAGCGCCCGCAATAGGAACAGCTCGCGGCCCGGCCTCGAAGCCGCCGCCGCCCGGATGACCGTTCTCCGCGTCCCGCGCCGGCAGCGCCTGCCGTTGCAGGCGCCGGCCGGCGCGCAGCGCGAGGGTGCGGGCCCTCCGCGTGGACCCGGACCTCGCTGGCGCCTTCCGCCATCGGAGCCGCAACGAGCCGCCGGGGCGCTCGACATCCACCCCGTCGAGGAACAGCATGGGAAAGAGCAGAAAGGGGATTCGACCATCATGGCCGACCGCGGAAGACGACCGAGCCCGTCGCTAGTGCTCGGTCCCATACAAATCGTTTGCTTCAGGGCCCCTCCCATGGGCCAAGGCAAGGCGCGTCCCGCAGGGAATGGTGATCCCATTGCCAAGGGGCGCAACGCAGCATTGGCCCATGCGAGGGGCTTCCGCAGGACGAGCCTGGGCGGGTCCGCACCG
>JASFUT010000101.1:0-10291 GCA_050050175.1 Chromatiales bacterium | reverse complement strand
CCGGCGGGGCCGGCTTCATTGGCTGCCACCTGGGTCGGCGCCTTGCGGCCGAAGGCTACAAGGTCGATCTCCTGGACAACTTCTCGCGGGGAGTCCGGGATGACGAGCTTCGCGACCTGAGCGAAGACGCGAACGTCGACCTCGTCGATGCCGACCTGCTGCGGACGGGGGCACTCGATGGCGGGAGGCGCGACTACGGCCACATCGTGCACCTGGCCGCCATCATCGGCGTCGTCCACGTCCAGGAGAGGCCTTACGAGGTGCTCCGCGACAACGTCGACATGCTGGACCGGGTGATCCGGCTCGCGCGGGCGCAGCACCGGCTCGAGCGGCTGGTGTTCGCCTCCACCAGCGAGGTCTATGCAGGCACCCTGGAGCACTTCGACCTGCCGGTCCCCACGCCCGAGCATACCCCCATCGCGCTCACGAACCTCGATCGGCCCCGCACCTCCTACATGCTCTCGAAGCTCTACGGCGAGGCCATGTGCCAGCATTCCGCTCTTCCCTGCACGATCGTCCGGCCGCACAACATCTACGGTCCCCGAATGGGCCTGGCGCACGTGATCCCGGAGCTGCTCCAGCGTGCCTACCGCGCCGAGGATGGGGGCGAGCTGGAGGTCTACTCCGTGGATCACCGCCGCAGCTTCTGCTTCATCGACGACGCCGTGGAGATGCTGGTGCGGATGCTGGAGCGCCCGGCCTGCGCCGGCCGGACCCTGAACCTCGGCCGGCAGGCGCCGGAGGTCAGCATCCGCGAGGTGGCGGAGACCTGCGTCGCGGCCACGGGCAAGGCGCTCGCGATCGTTCCGCGACCCGCGACACCGGGCTCGCCCGCCCGAAGGGCCCCGGACATGACCCTGACCCGGTCCCTGATCGAATACGAGCCGCAGGTGGATCTGACCGATGGGGTCGCGCGAACCTTCGCGTGGTATCGGCGGCACGTCTTCTCGGGAAGCGGGGTCAGCGCCCGCTGAGGGCAGCGGATCGAGCTCGCGCGGGCCTGGCGCAGGGAATGGGCACACCGCCGCCCGGCCGACCGGCTCGCTGGACTATAATCCGCGGGGCCGGCGAGGGTCGCCCGCCGCCAACAGGGATCACCGACAGCCCATGCGCGTACTGATCGCGATCGTCGCCTACAACGAGGAGCGGAGCATCGGCCCGGTCCTCGACGAGATCCTGGCGCTGGACAGCGGCTATGAGCTGGTCGTCATCGACAACGGCTCTTACGACGGCACGGCCGCCATCTGCCGGGAGCGGGGCGTTCCGGTCGTCACCCACTGCATCAATACCGGGGGGTTCCACGGGACCGTGCCCACCTATTTCCTCTATGCCCACCGCAACGACTACGACGTCCTGTGCCAGCTCGACGGCGACGGCCAGCACGTGGCGGCCGAGCTTCCGAAGATCGTCGGACCCGTGGAGCGGGACGAGGCGGATTTCGTCATCGGCTCGCGGTTCCTGGAGAAGGAGGGCTTCCAGTCGTACTTTGTCCGCCGTATCGGCATCCGCCTCTTCGCCTGGCTGAGCACCTGGATCACCGGGCAGAGGATCACCGACAGCACCTCCGGGTTCCGGGCATACAGCCGCAAGACGATCGCGTTCTTCGCGTCGCGGTACCGGCACGAGATCCACGACCCCACCCAGCTGATCCTGCTCAGCCACTTCCACGGGGCGCGCCTGCGGGAGGTCCCTGTGGTCATGCGAGACCGCGAGCACGGCATCTCCGAGTTCTCGAGCCCCTTCAGGGCAGCGGTGTTCCCGCTGCGCGGCCTGGTCAACATGATCGGGTGCATCCTGCAGCGTAAACAGGTCAGCGGAGACTAGCCGTGGAAGAAGCCATGCCCGTGAAGTTGATGATCCTGGCGTTCCTCGTGGGTCTGTCGTTCTTCCTGTTCGTGCTGAGCGTCATGAAGCGCAGCGCGTTCCGACCCTCCTACGCCTTCCTGTGGCTCTGCATCAGCCTGTTCCTGCTCTCCGTACCGGTCTTCGAGGCTTTCTACCGCTGGCTGGCCATCAACGTCCTTGGGCTGGACGCCGCCACCTACCTGGTGTTCATCGCGCTCATCGGCTTCCTGATGGTTTACGTCTTCTTCCTGACCATCCGGATAACCCAGATGGCCGACAAGGTGCAGGCGTTGATCAGCTACACCGCCATCCTGGAGGAGGAGCAGCGCGAACGACGCGCAGACCAGGGGGACTGAGCCGGCTCAGCCCGCTGCCAGCAGGCGCCCGAGCTGATTGGCGACGTAGTCCACCTGTTCTTCCTCCAGCTCGGGGTAGAGGGGCAGGCTCAGCGCACGATCGCCTATGGCGTGCGTGACTTCCAGCTGCGGGACCGGCCCCAGCCCCTCGGCGCAGTAGTCGGCCAGTCCGTCGATGGGGCGGTAGTGGATGCTGGTCTGTATCCCCGCCTCGCGGAGCGCCCCCATCACGCGCTCCCGATCCACCCCCTCCGGCAGCAGGACGGGCTGAAGGTGGTAGGCGGGCTCACCCGGGGCGTCGGCGAACGGCAGCACGAGCCCCTCCACCCCGTCGAGGCGATCCCGATAGCGTGCCACCAGCTCGCCGCGGCGGCGGTTGCGGGCCTTCAGGCCGTCGAGCTGCGCGAGGCCGAGGGCCGCATTCAGCTCCCCCATGCGGAAGTTGTAGCCCAGGCCTATGACGTCGTAGCCGAACGCGTGCCCCCTGTGCCGGTCCAGGGTCGAGGCGGTCATGCCGTGGGAGCGCAGCAGGCGCGCCTGGTCTGCGAGCTCCGGCCGCTCGGTGACGAGCATGCCGCCCTCTCCAGTGGTCAGGTTCTTGTTGGAGAAGAAGCTGAAGCAGCCGGCGTCCCCCCAGCCCCCGAGCGGTATGCCCTGGAGGCTGGCCCCGGGGGCATGGGCCGCGTCCTCCACGACCGCGAGGCCGTGGCTACGGGCAAGGGCGATGATCCCCGGCATGTCGCAGGCATAGCCGGCGAAATGAACCACCAGCAGGGCCCGGGTGCGCTCGGTCAGCACCGCCTCGAGCTGGGCAGCGCCCAGGTTCCAATGATCCAGACCGGCCACGTCGGCGAACACCGGGCGCGCCCCGCAGTGTCGGATGGCGTTGGCGGTGGCGACGAAGGTCAACGCCGGGCAAACCACCTCGTCCCCCGGACCAATGCCCAGGCCGCGAAGGGCGAGGTGGAGCGCCGCGGTACCGCTGTTCACCGCCACGCCGTGAGGCCTGCCCGTCATGCCGGCGAACGCCTCTTCGAACCGCCGGGTGCGCTCGCCCATCGTCAGCCAGCCGGAGTGGATCACCCCGGCGACGGCGTCCACCTCGGCCTGACCGAGCGAGAGCTGGAAGAAGGGCACCCGCCAGCTCATGGGCAGAGTCCTACGGGCAGGAAATCACGGCGCCGGGAGTCGAACTCCTCGACGGCCCGCGCGTAGTCGTCCGGCCTCCCCATGTCCAGCCAGTAGCCTGAGAAGGGATAGGAAAGCACATGCTCGCCGTTCCCGATCAGCTCCTTGACCAGATCCGGGAAATCCTGGTGCCGACCGGGCTCGAGGTAGTCCAGAATGCGCGGCTCGAACACATAGACGCCCATGCTGACCCTGTAGTGCATCGTGGGCTTCTCGATGTACTCGGTCAGCCGACCCTGCGCGTCCGTCTCCAGGACGCCGAAGTCGATACGCACGTCGCGCTGATGGGTCGCGACCGTGGCGATGGCGCCGCCCTCCTTGTGGGCGCGCACCAGATCGCGGTAGTCGAGCGTCGTGAGCACGTCGCCGTTCATCATCAGGAAGGTGTCGTCCAGCCCGGCGATCTGCGTGAGCGGACCGACGGTGCCCAGCGGCCGGTCCTCAAAGGCGTAGTCGATCTCCAGGCCGATGCGGCTTCCGTCCCGGAAGAACGCCTCGAGCAGCTCCGCGAGATAACCGACCGCCATGGTGACCCGCAGCACGCCCGCGTCCTTGAGCTGGTGCAGCACCACCTCGAGGATCGGCATATCGCCGATGGGCATGAGGGGCTTGGGGAAAACGGTCGTATAAGGCGCGAGCCTGGTGCCCTTGCCGCCCGCCAGAATCACCGCCCGCATGGTTTGGCCTCGCGCTCGTTCAGGACTGCCTGCTCCCTGAGTCGGGTTTCGGCTCGGTACCGGCGCCACGCAGCTCCCGCACCCTCGCGGACGGACAGGACTCAACACCGACGCCGGTATTTCAACACAGGCAAAAACTGGGCGTCGAGTGCCGTCCTCGCCCATGACGGCACCGTGCGCCGCTTGGGGCCCCGGCACGCGCTGGCGACTCGCCGCCGCCCGAGGGTATACTTCCCTGCGGCGCTCGCGGGGCCCGCGGCCTTCCGCCCGGTGCCGCGGGATCGAACGCCGATCCCCGCGACGGCCCGCATCAGCGGGATTTCCTCTGCGACAGTGATCCCACATGAGCTTCCAAGAGTTCGCGGCCGCCGTCGGTCGCAGGGTGCCTGATTCCCACAGACCCCTGGTCTGCATCCAGGGCCTGGGCTTCGTCGGCGCGGCCATGGCCGCGGCGGTGGCCGGTGCGCGGGACGACGCCGGCGATCCCTGCTACGACGTGATCGGAGTGGACCTGCCTGGGGGGACGGGACAGCGGCGGGTCGAGGCCATCAACGGCGGCCGTTTCCCGATGGCCACCAGCGATCCCAAGCTGGAGGACGCGGTCGCCGCCGCGCACCGGACCGGCAACCTGATCGCCACCACCGACCCCGATGCCTACCGGCTGGCGCAGGTCGCCGTGGTCGACATCCACCTCGACATCCCGTTCCTTGACGAGCGTCCCCGCCTTGCGATGGACGGCTTCGCCGCAGCCATCCGCACCCTGGGGGAGAGGTTGCCGCCGGGCGCCCTCGTTTTGGTCGAGACCACCGTGCCGCCGGGCACCTGCGAGAAGGTGGTCGTCCCCACCCTGGCGGAGACGGCCGTCCGGCGTGGGCTCCCTGCCGACGCGCTGCTGGTGGCCCACTCCTACGAGCGGGTCATGCCGGGAAGGGACTACCTGGACTCCATCGTCAACTACTGGCGAGTGTACGCCGGGCATACGCCGGAGGCGGCGGAGGCCTGCGAGGCCTTCCTGCGGCGCGTGATCAACGTGCGCGACTATCCGCTGACGCGGCTCAGCCGCACCGTCGCCTCGGAGACGGCCAAGGTCATGGAGAACACCTATCGCGCGGTCAACATCGCGTTCATCGACGAGTGGCGCCGCTATGCCGAAGCGGTGGGCATCGACCTGTTCGAGGTCGTAGGGGCGATCGCCAAGAGGCCCACCCACGCAAATATCCGCTGGCCGGGATTCGGCGTCGGCGGCTACTGCCTGACCAAGGACCCGACCTTCGCTCCGGCGGCCGTTCCCCAGCTCTTCGGGCTGGCCCCCATCGCATTCCCGTTCTCCGCCCTGGCCGTAAAGGTCAACCACGACATGCCGCTCGGGGCGGTCGACCGGCTGGAGGCAATGCTGGGCGGCACCCTGGCAGGGCGCCGCATACTGCTGATGGGAATCAGCTACCGCCAGGACGTGGACGACACCCGATACTCACCGGCCGAGACCTTCGTGCGCGCGGTCGAGGCCCGGGGGGGCTGCGTCGTCTGCCACGACCCCTACGTGCGCTTCTGGGAGGAGCTGTCGCGGGAGGTTTCAGCGGCACTCCCACCGCCCGGCGACGTCGACGCGCTGGTGCTGGCGGTCCCCCACCGCCAGTTCCGTGACCTGGACATCGGCGCCTGGGCCGGGGAAGCCCGACCCTTTGTCCTCGACGCAAACAATGTCCTGAGCGCGGATCGGCGGCGCGCGCTGCGCGAGGCCGGCCTTCGGGTCGAGAGTCTGGGCAGGGCGGATGGACTCTGAGCACATGACCGCGGTGCCCGCGAAGCACGCATCCGGGCCTGCGCGCGCCCTGCAGCTCAGCCCTACAGGACAGGAGGGAGCGGCGGCCGGTGAACAGTGAAGACATGATCTACTGGCACGAAGGCGTGCTCTGCTGCAACGAGCGATGGGAGGCGGCCTACAACCGGTTCGAATCCCCGGAGCAGGAGCGCAGGAAGTTCCGGCAGCGCTTCGAGTGGCTCGGAATCGGCGACCTCCCGCGGGAAACGCAGATTGTCGACCTGTTCTGCGGCAGCGGAAACGGCTTGATCGCCCTGCACGAGATGGGATTCCACCGTCTTACGGGGGTCGATCTGTCTCCGGAGCTGCTCGCCCGGGCGCCGGGGTATGCGACCCGGATCGTCGCGGACTGCACGGACCTGAAATTCGCCGAGGACAGTGTCGACGCGTTCATGGTGCAGGGCGGCCTCCATCACCTGCCCCGCATTCCGGACGATGTGGAGAAGTGCCTTGACTCCGTCCTGAGGTCGCTCAGACCCGGCGGATATTTCTTCGTGGTGGAGCCCTGGGAGACCCTATTCCTCAAGCTCGTCCATGGCGTGACCTCGTTTCCCCCCGCACGGAAGCTCGTGCCGAAGTTCGACGCCTTCGCGACCATGATCGAGGAGGAGAGCACGACCTATCGGAGCTGGCTGAGCCAGCCCGAGGCGATACGGGAAGCGGTCGAAGCTCGATACGTCGTGGTCAGGGAGCAGGTGTCCGAAGGAAAGTGGATGGCCATCCTGAAGAAGGCCCCGGCATGAGCGGCGGAGCGCTCTCGCTCCGGGAGCCCGCGCCAACGCACCAAGAGCATGCCTCATGGTGGTCATAGGGCTCGGTAGCGGCCGCTCCGGCACCGCCTCGTTGTCCAACCTGATAAACGAGCAGCCCGACAGCGTCTGCTTCCACGAGCTCAACCCCGCGTGCGTCAAGTTCGAGGGCACTCCCCAGCCCGTTCTCAACACCGTCCGGGAGTTCCGCGCCATCGTCGAGGGCGGCGATCCGCGCATGCTGAGCGTCGATTTCACGCGCCCGGTGGCCGAGCGCAGGTACCGGGATCTGCTGCAAATGAGCAAGGTCCGGGTGATCGGCGATATCGCCCACTATTACCTGCGGTACGTCGAGGACATCCATCGCGCCGACCCGCAGGTCCGTTTTGTCTGTCTGGTGAGGGACCGGGAGGCAACGATCCGAAGCTGGATCGGCAAGATGGCCATAAGGCGATGGCCCTCGCGATGGGTCGCCGACCGGATCTCCTCGCTGATCATGCGCGCGCCCTTCCACCGTGCCCGCAACCATTGGATCGAGCACGACGGAAGCCGGTGGATGCCGGACCCGGTCTGGGACAAGTGCTTTCCGAAGTATCCGGCGAACGGTCTGCGCGAGGCGCTCGAGCAGTATTACGACGAGTACTACCGGCGCGCCGCTGTCCTCGCCGAGCGCCTTCCCGAGCGCTTCATGGTGGTCCGGACCGAGAGCCTGGGCGCCGAGGCAGGCCAGGGCGCGATCCTCGACTTCCTCGGGTATCCTCCGGACGGCCGCGTGGTCGCTAATGCGCACGTACACCGGTCCGATGCCGACTGACGGCGCCCCCGCCTGCCGAAGTCAGTCCACGATCAGCTCGTTCAGGTCTGTGTCCGGGGCCCGTGCGAGATCGGTCTCGAACAGGCGCCGGTTGCGCCGGATGCGGTCCTCCGGCCAATCCCACCAGCGGATGCTGGAGAGCTGGGCGATGATGGGATCGGAGAATCGCTTCCTGACGACCCTGGCGGGGTTACCGACGGCAATGCAGTAGCCGGGGACGTCCCTGGTGACGACCGAGCCGGCACCGATGGCCGCCCCGTCGCCGACGGTCACGCCCGAGAGGATGGTCACGTTGTCCCCGATCCATACGTTGTTGCCGATGCTCACCGGGCCCTTGACCGCGTCCAGGCATGGCAGGGCGAATCGGTTCTGAAAATCGTCTTGCAGGTTCAGGTAGCCCGTGTAGTGGTTGCGCGGCCGGATCCTGAGATTGTGGGCGATGGCGCAGTACTTGCCGATGCTCACGGGGGCCTTCCGGGTGCTTGCGATATAGGCCGGCCCGTTGATGTTGGTGCCCTCGCCTATTGCTGTGCACGCACCCAGATGAGAGCGCGCATCCACCTTGACCCGGCGGCGCCGCAGCTCACGAAAGGCACGTCGGCGCCGGATCTCCGCTTGCAGGGCGTACAGGGCTCGTCTCATGTCCGCCCCTCCCGGGAGGCCGGCGGCCGTGCGAATCGGCTCAGCCCGACTCTTCCCCAGCCGCTTCAACGCACGCCCTGAGGCCTTCCTTCAGGGTCGGATAGCGCAGCACCACTCTCAGCTCGTCCACCAGCCTGCGGTTGCTCACGCGCCTGGACTCCTGCTGGTAGGAGAGCATGCCCGGCGAGAGCAGGTCCCGCGCCTCCTCCATTCCGACCACCGGCGGCCGAGGGAGGCCGGCGGCGTCGGCCACCCCGAAGAAGTAGTCGGCCATAGTGCTCGGATGACCGTCGCTCACGTTGTAGGCCTCGCCGGGGCGGCCCCGCTCCATCGCCGCCACGCATGCCTGAACCAGGTCGTCGGCGTGGATACGGTTGGTGTAGGGCGCCTCGTCGGCCCGCACCACCGGGCCGCCCTGGCGGATGCGCTCCAGCGGAAGGCGGCCCGGGCCGTAGATTCCGGGAACCCGCAGGATCACGTACTCCCCGCCGCCGCACGCCGCCCACTCGGCCAGTGAGCACTCGGCGTCCAGACGCCGCGCGGCCCGCGGCGCGGCCGGCGTGAGTGGTGCGGACTCGTCCACCCAGGCGCCCGCGCAGTCGCCGTAGACCCCGGTCGTGCTGATGTAGACGATGCGCCGCGGCGGTCCCGAGTATGCCAAGCCGTCGAGCAGCCGGCGCAGCCGGGTATCGCGGGCGCCCTCCCTCGGGGGAGGCACGAGGTAGAACAGATCGGTGTCGGCGGTGGGCAGGTCGGGCGCGCCGGGTGCGTCCAGGTCGATCCGCAGTGCCTCCAGACCCTCTTCTGAGAGGGCCTCGCGGCTCCCGGGACTGCGCACCACGCAGATCACCCGGGCGCCGCGCCGGCGGTACTCGATCCCGAGTCGCCGCCCGATGTAGCCGCAGCCGATGATTAGCACGCTGTGCACGAGGTTTTAAAGCGATTGCCCATGGGCGAGAATGGCCGGCTGGCAGCGCAGCACCCCTGAAGGCGTCTCATGAGCTTCAAGATCCGCATTGCCCCCAGCGGTCACGAATTTACCACGGAGCCCGGCGAAACCATACTGGCGGCGGGCCTGCGCCAGCATCTCGCCCTGCCCTACGGCTGCCGGGACGGGCGCTGCGGAAGCTGCGCGGGCGGCCTGGTCTCGGGCAAAGTCGCCTATCCGAGCGGCAAGACAGAGGCCCTGGCGAACCGGCCGGAAGGCACCTGCCTGTGCTGCCAGGCGGTGCCCGAGAGCGACCTGGTGCTGGAGATTCACGAGGTGGAAGAGGCGAGGGACCTGAAGGTCAGGACCCTGCCCTGCCGGGTGGACCGCATCGAGCGGCTGAACCACGACGTGCTGCGGATGTACCTGAAGCTGCCCGAGAGTCAGCGGCTGCAGTTCCTCGCCGGCCAGTACCTGGAGTTCCTGCTGGCCAACGGGCACAGGCGCGCCTTCTCGATCGCCAACGCACCCCACGACGACGAGCTCATCGAGCTGCACGTTCGTCACGTCGCCGGCGGCGAGTTCACCGATTTCGTCTTCGACAAGCTCGAGGAAAAGTCCATTCTGCGCATTCAGGCCCCCCTCGGGAGCTTCTATCTGCGCGAGGAGTCGGACAGGCCCATGATCCTCATGGGCGGCGGCACGGGGTTCGCGCCCCTCAAAGGCATCATCGAGCACGCCTTCCACGTCGGCGTGGACCGCCCGATGCACCTGTACTGGGGCGTGCGCTCCCGGCGTGACCTCTACCTCCCGGACCTGCCCCGGCGCTGGGCGGAGCAGCACGGAAACTTCCGCTACACATCGGTCCTGTCCGAGCCGGAGCCGGACTGGGACGGGCGCACGGGCTGGGTCCACGAGGCGGTGGTCGCCGACCATCCCGACATGAGTCCGTTCGACCTCTACATGAGCGGACCGCCGCCCATGATCCTGTCCGGCCGCGAGGCCTTCGAGGCCGCCGGCCTCAGCCCGGACCACACCTACTACGACTCGTTCGAGTACGGCGCCCGAAAGGATGCGTCCGCATCCAGGGATCAGGCCGAGTAGCCCGGCCGCACAAAGGCCTCCGCGGGGACGGGCAGCCGCCGGTCCCCGCCCGGGGTCACGGACCCCGCCGCGGCCGAGCCTGGCGCAGAGGCCGCACCGTCCGGCGAAAGCTCGAGACCGGCGCGGTAGGCCCTGAGGGCCTCTTCGCGCTCCCCCAACTCCTCCA
>JASFUT010000100.1:0-10365 GCA_050050175.1 Chromatiales bacterium | reverse complement strand
GAGCTGTGGCGCGACCCGATCCGCCTGGCCTTCGCCCTGCTCGGCCCGGTGGTGCTGATGATCGCCATGGGCTACGGCATCTCCTTCGACGTCGAGAAGCTGCCGTACGCCGCGCTGGATCGGGACCGCAGCCCGGAGAGCCGCGCCTACCTGGAGCAATTCGCCGGCTCACGCTACTTTCGCGAGCGTCGCCCCCCCGCGGACCAGACGGAGCTGCAGCGGCGCCTGCGTACCGGGGAGCTGTCGCTGGCGATCGAGATCCCGTCGGACTTCGGCCGGCACGTCAAGCAGGGCCGCCGCCCGGAGGTGGGCGTCTGGATCGACGGCGCGATGCCGTTCCGGGCCGAGACCATCCGCGGCTACGTGGACGGCGTGCACGGACGCTACGTGGAGGACCTGGTGCTGCGCACCACCGGCGAGCTGCCGGACCTGATCCCCGTGGAGGTGCAGACCCGCTTCCGTTACAACCAGGCCTTCCGCAGCGTCTATGCCATGGTGCCCGGCATCGCCATGCTGCTCCTGATCCTGATCCCTTCCACCATGACCGCGGTGGGAGTGGTGCGGGAGAAGGAGCTGGGATCCATCACCAACCTGTACGCCACTCCGGTGACGGGAATCGAGTTCCTTCTCGGCAAGCAGCTCCCGTATGTGGGCGTCTCGCTCATCAACTACGCCACCCTGGTCGCCCTGGCCCTGGTGCTCTTCGAGGTGCCGATCAAGGGCAGCTTCCTGGCGCTCAGCCTTGGCGCACTGCTGTTCGTGATCGCCAGCACGGGCCTGGGGCTGCTGATGTCGACCTTCGTACGCAGCCAGATCGCCGCGGTCTTCGGCACGGCCATCGTGAGCGTGCTGCCCACGATCCTGTTCTCCGGGTTCCTCTCCCCGGTCTCCTCGCTGGCCGGGGGTGCGCGCATCATGGGCTACGGCTTCCCGAGCGCCTGGTTCCACCACATCAGCGTGGGCACCTTCACCAAGGGCCTGGGCCTGACCGACGTGCTGGTCGACTACGCCGCGCTGGGACTCTTCTCCCTCGGGTTCCTGCTGGCCGGACGCGCCCTGCTGCGGACGCAGGAGGCCTGAGCGGTGCGTCTGTCCAACGTCTACCGGCTGGGGCTGAAGGAGCTCCGCAGCCTGCGCTACGACCCTGTCCTGATCTTCCTGATCGTCTATGCCTTCACCATCGCCGTGTACAGCCCTGCCGAAGGCGTGAAGCTCGAGCTCGACAACGGCTCGGTGGCCATCGTGGACGAGGACCGCTCGGACCTCTCCCGGCGAATCGCCGACGGCCTGCGCGAGCCCTACTTCCGCCCCCCGGAGCCGTTGGCACTCGGCGAGGTGGACCAGGCCATGGAGCGCGGCCGTTACACCTTCGTGATCGACATCCCGCCGCACTTCGAGCGCGACCTGCTGGCCGGTCGCGAGCCGACCGTACAGCTCAACGTGGATGCCACGGCCATGACCCAGGCGGGCATGGGAGCCGGCTACATCGAGCGCATAGTCGCCGAGGAGACCCGCGCCTTCCTCTCGGGTGTGCGCGAGGACCTGGAGATGCCGGTGGAGGCGGCCACCCGCATCGCGTTCAATCCCAACGCGCACTCCTCCTGGTTCCTGGCGGTGATGCAGATCGTCAACCAGACCACCCTGCTGGCCATAGTGCTCACCGGCGCGGCGGTGATCCGCGAGCGCGAGCACGGCACCATCGAGCATCTTCTGGTCATGCCGCTCACCCCGGCCGAGATCATGCTCTCGAAGGTCTGGGCCAACGGCGCAGTGATCGTCGCCGCCTCCCTGTTCTCCCTGCTTGTGGTGGTCCGGGGCCTGCTTGACGTGCCCCTGAGCGGCTCGGTCGCTTTCTACATGGCCGGCATGGTGCTCTACCTCTTCTCCCTCACCGCCATCGGCATCTTCCTCGCCACCGTGGCCCGCTCCATGCCGCAGTTCGGGCTGCTCTCCATCCCGGTCTTCGTGGTCCTCTACATGCTCTCCGGCGCCAATACCCCCTTCGACAGCATGCCCGAGCCGGTTCAATGGGTCATGATGTTCTCGCCGGCCACCCATTTCGTCGCCTTCTCCCAGGGCGTGCTGTTCCGGGGTGCGGGGCTCGAGGTGGTCTGGCCCCACCTGCTGGCGGTGGCGTCCATCGGCGCGGTCTTCTTCCTCGGCGCCCTGGTAAGGTTCAGGAAGACGATGAGCGTTACCGCAAGCTGAGCGGGGCCGCTTGACCCCCGCCCCCGCGCGCCGGGACCCGGTCGAGAGCCCGGTCTGCGGACCCAAGCAGGCCGGCCGGGCTGGTCCCTCGCGGGCGGCGCCCGGGAGGGCGCTACTCGCTGTCCAGGAACTCGGAGACGGAGAGCAGCGCGCCGCTCGGTGCATACTCGCCGATGTATAGGTCTGCGGCGAACAGGCGCTTGATGCCGCCGTCGCCGAGCTCGGGCACCCGGCTGATGCCGCCCGCGAACCCGGCGCGCGTCAGCAGGTTGCGGTAGAGCAGCACGCCCTGCTCTCCGATCTCCCAGGGGATGAAGTTGTGCGGCCCGGCCTTCGCCATGACCTCCGGGGTCGGAGGGCCGATCACGATGCGCACGAATCCGTCGTCGTCGACCTTCGCCTCGTCGTCGAAGAGGGTCCAATGGTTGAAGGTCTCGCGGTCACCCAGGCTGATCGACCAGTAGCGGACGTCCGTCTGACCAATCTCGCCATTACGGCGTGGAAAGCTTGGCGGCTTGAAGCGCAGGACGGCGACCTCATCCGGCGCCTTGGTGATCGGGATCGTCAGATAGAGGTTGTCGTTGTTCGGGTAGAGACCGGCTCCGCTGGTCCGGTAGGCCAGAAGCCGATTTCCGGCATTCAGCGAGAACCAGGGCTCGATGATGCCGGCCGCGTAATCCACAGCGATCTGCTGAAGGTATGCCTGCAGGAGGACTCTCGCGTCGAGCGGCTTGCGCCCGATCCGGGGGAGATCCACAGGCTCACCGGTCTGCGTGTCGAATGCGGATAGCGTGGGAAGCGGGAAGCCGCCCCGGGCGTCAATGCCGGGCAGGTAGTATCTCAGGAAGATCGATATTGCCTGCAGATCGGCACCGTACTCGATCACATTGGTGGCGCCAGGCACCACTGTGCCCTCGGGGACCACATAGACGGTGTAGTAGTTGGCCGGATAGTAGTCCGGCCATTCCTCCTGCAGGAAGGGATTCACGCTGCCCGGGTCGGGGTCGACCGAGACGTCCACCAGGCTTCCGACCGGCGACAGGCTTTCATCGTCGTACACATCGTCGTACACATTGATGCCCATGTAACGGACCTGCGGATAGGCCCCCTGGATCTTGATGCCGACGTCGTTCCCCACCCGGGACCTGTTCAGCCGATAGGTCCAGTAGTTCACGTTACTGTCCGGGTAGAAGACCACGTCCGGGTCCGTGCCGAGGAACTCCTGCTGCCACCCGCCGAGCAGGCTCACATCGGGTGCCCCCCCTCCTATGGGCCCGCAGCCGGCCAGGACGAGTACGATGCCCAGGATCCAGTGGGGTCGAGACGCCTTGTTACTTTCCATACATAGCCCTGCCCTGAAAGGCCCATAACTGCAGCCCGGATGCCCTCACGATTCCGGCGCGCCCCGCGTCGCAGGCGGCGGCCGCATTCCACAACCCTCGCCGCAGGGAAGGGTGGAGCGGGGGAACTGGCGGAGGGCCGGTCCTGCCCGGCGCCTAAGAAGAATACCCAGGTGCCCATGCAGGCTCAAATACGGGAATTCCCGGAGTCCGCCCGCCATGGGAGAAGCCCGTCCCGACGCATGCCGTCCTCAGATGACCTCGGCGAGATCCCCCTTCTGCTGGAGCCAGGCCCTCCGGTCGGGGGAGCGCTTCTTGGCGAGCAGCATATCCATCAGGCTGTTGGTCTCGTCGCCGAGCTCCACGGTGAGCTGCACCAGCCGCCGGGTGTCCGGGTGCATGGTGGTCTCTCGCAGCTGCTGCGGATTCATCTCACCGAGTCCCTTGAAGCGCTGCACGTTGATCCTGCCCTTGAGCTTCTCGGCGGCGATGCGGTCGAGCACGCCCTGCTTTTCTGACTCGTCGAGCGCGTAGTACACCTGCTTTCCGACATCGATGCGGTACAGCGGCGGCATGGCGACGTGGATGTGTCCCTCCGCGACCAGGCGCGGGAAGTGCCGCACGAAGAGCGCGCACAGCAGGGTGGCGATGTGAAGACCGTCGGAATCGGCATCGGCCAGGATGCACACCTTGCCAAACCGCAGCTTGGACAGATCGTCGCTGCCAGGCTCCACGCCGATGGCCACCGCGATGTCGTGCACCTCCTGGGAAGAGAGCACCTCGGCGGGGTCCACCTCCCAGGTGTTGAGGATCTTCCCGCGCAGCGGCATGACCGCCTGGAACTCCCGGTCCCGGGCCTGCTTGGCGGAGCCGCCCGCGGAGTCGCCTTCCACCAGGAACAGCTCGCTGCGCACCGGGTCCACCGCGGTGCAGTCGGCCAGCTTGCCCGGGAGCGCCGGGCCCTGGGACACCTTCTTGCGCACCACCTTGCGCCCGGCCCGCAGCCGGGCCTGCGCCGCGGAGATCGAGAGCTCGGCGATTCGCTCGCCCGCGTCGGTGTGCTGATTGAGCCAGAGGCTGAATGCGTCCTTCACTACCCCGGAGACGAAGGCCGCACACTCGCGCGAGGAGAGCCGCTCCTTCGTCTGACCCGAGAACTGGGGCTCGATCAGCTTGACGGACAGGACGAAGCTGACCCTGGCCCAGACGTCGTCGGGCGTGAGCTTCACACCGCGCGGGAGGAGGTTGCGGAACTCGCAGAACTCGCGCACCGCCTCGGTAAGCCCCGTGCGCAGGCCGTTGACGTGGGTGCCGCCCAGCGGGGTCGGGATCAGGTTGACATAGCTCTCGCCCACCGCCTCGCCGCCCTCGGGGAGCCAGACCACCGCCCAGTCGGCGGCCTCGCTGTGTCCCTCCATGCTTCCCACGAAAGGCTCCTCGGGCAGGACGGGCTGGCCCTGCATGGCGTCGAGCAGGTAGTCCTTCAGCCCCCCTTCGTAGCGCCACTCCGTGCTCTCGCCGCTGAGCTCGTCCTCGAGTGCCACCCTGAGTCCCGGGCACAGGACCGCCTTGGCGCGCAGCACGTGGTGCAGCTGCCTGACGGCAAACCGCGGGCTGTCGAAGAACCGGGGATCGGGCCAGAACCGCAGCCTGGTCCCGGTGTTGCCCTTTCCGACCCGGCCCACCTCCTCCAGGTCTGAGACCTTCGCGCCGTCGGCGAAGGCCATGTTGTACTCGCGGCCTCCGCGCTTGACCCAGACCTCCAGGTGGCTCGACAGGGCATTGACCACGGACACTCCCACTCCGTGCAGCCCGCCTGAGAAGCGGTAGCTCTTCGTCGAGAACTTGCCCCCGGCGTGGAGCTTGGTGAGGATCACCTCCACCCCCGGCACCCCCTCCTCGGGGTGCACGTCCACCGGCATGCCCCGGCCATTGTCCTCCACGCTGAGCGAGCCGTCCTTGTGCAGGGTGACTCCGATACGATCGGCGTAGCCCGCCACCGCCTCGTCCACGCTGTTGTCCACCACCTCCTGGGCGAGGTGGTTGGGGCGGCTGGTGTCGGTGTACATGCCGGGGCGCTTGCGCACCGGCTCCAGGCCGCTGAGGACCTCGATTGCGGAGGCGTCGTAGGCGCTCATCGACGCACGGGGGCGATCAGAAGAAGACGTCCTCGCGGGGCGCGAAGGTATCGGGCCCCGCCTCCAGATGGTAGAGGATCTGTTCCACGGGCTTCGCGCGGCCGTAGAAGCAGAAGTAATCCCGCATCAGCTCCCAGCGGAAATTGGGCCCTCGGATGCGCTTGATCTCCTGCCATTTTGCGTTGGGCATCGGCTTGACCTTCCGATTCTTCTTGCGGCCTACCGCGAACGCGTAGGTCTTGTACTCGGAGGTGCTGCAGCGCAGGCCCTCGTACATGGCGTTGACCGCCCCCTTCTCGGAGCGCAGCACCACCCAGTACCTGAGCACCCCGTCGTCGCCGATGCTCAGCTGCTTCTTGTCCACCAGCACGGAGAAGCCCTCCTGCACCTCCGTGACCACCGCCTCGGCCAGATCGTCCTCGTCATAGAGCTTCGGGATGGGCACCTGGGCCTCTTCCCACGCCTTGTCCAGGGAATCGTCATAGTCGAATTCCGGCTCCCGGTTCAGGATGATGTCCCCGTAGGGGTTGCCTTCCGAATAACCGAGGACCGCCGCGGGCAGTGCCGCGAGCACGGCGGTCAGGATCAGCGCTAGGTGGTGTCTGTCTTTCATCGGGCACATCGTGGCGTCGTCGCAGCGGCCAAGTTTACACAGTCGGAGGCACGCTGACGAGCGGCGGGGAGCGGCGATTGACCCCACCGAGACCCGCCGGTAAGGTTGAGCCCCGAAGCCGACGCTGCCGCCCATCCATGCCCAAGGAACAGACCCCCACCCCCGCCTTCGAGGAGGCCCTTGCCGAGCTCGAGGCCCTCGTGGACGCCATGGAGAAAGGCGATCTCAGCCTGGAGGAGTCCCTGAAGTCCTTCGAGCGCGGCGTGGAGCTGACCCGGATCTGCCAGCGGGCCCTGGCCGACGCGGAGCAGAAGGTCCGGATACTCACCGAGAAGTCCGCCGAGGCGGAGCTGGAACCGTTCGACAGTGACGACTGACCCCCGGTTCGACGCCTTCCTGCGCGAGTGCAGGGAGCGGGTCGAGGCGGCGCTGGAGCGCTGCCTTCCCCAGCCGGACACCCAGCCGCGGCGGCTCCACGAGGCGATGCGCTACGCGGTGCTCGGGCAAGGCAAGCGGGTACGGCCGGCGCTGGTGTACGCCGCTGGACGGGCACTCGGCGTGGCTGCGGAGCGGCTCGACGGGGCCGCATGCGCCGTCGAGCTCGTTCACGCCTACTCACTGGTGCACGACGACCTGCCCGCCATGGACGACGACGACCTGCGGCGCGGGCGTCCAACCTGTCACAGGGCCTTTGACGAGGCTACGGCGATACTGGCCGGCGACGCCCTGCAGACCCTGGCATTCGCCGTCATCGCAGGCGACGGGACTGCGGATCCGGCCCCGGCGGCGCGCCTGTGCATGATCAGGGCGCTTGCCGCCGCCACCGGCTCCCGCGGCATGGCCGGCGGCCAGGCGCTGGATCTCGAAGCGGAAGGCCGGGACCTGGAGCTGGTCGACCTGGAGAACATCCACATCCACAAGACGGGCGCGCTGATCCACGCCTGCGTGCGTCTGGGCGGGCTCTGCGCGGACGGGCCGGACAGCGATCGGGTGCAGCGCCTCGAGCACTACGCCGCCTGCATGGGACTGGCCTTCCAGATCCGCGACGACATCCTGGACGTGGAGGGCGAGACGGAGGTCCTGGGCAAGACCCGCGGCAAGGACGAGGCGCGGGAGAAGGCCACCTACCCGGGCCTGCTCGGACTCTCGGGCGCCCGCGACAAGGCCGCGCAGCTCCGCGCGGAGGCGCTCCGGAGCCTGGACGCGTTCGACGCCGGGGCGGACCCCCTGCGGCACCTGGCGGACTACATCGTCGGTAGGGAGCGGTGAAGGAACGGCGTCCAGCCGACGGCGTCACACGCGCCCGGCCGGCCCACTGAGCCCCGCCCTTGGGCCTCCCCGCCTCTCGCCGGCCGCTGGTCGCCCACGTGATCTATCGCCTGGGCGTGGGCGGGCTGGAGAACGGCCTGATCAACCTGATCAACCGCATGCCCGCGGAGCGCTACCGCCACCTTATCGTCTGCATCGACGACTACACCGACTTCCGCTACCGCATCACCCGTCAGGACGTGCGGGTGCACGCGCTGCACAAGCGCCCCGGCCGCGACCTGCGGCTGTTTCCGCGCCTGCTCGGTCTGCTCCGGCGCGAGCGCCCGACCGTAGTCCATTCGCGCAACCTGGCAGGACTCGATGCGCTGCTTCCGGCCCTGCTCGCGGGAGTCAGGCACCGCGTGCACGGCGAGCACGGCCGCGACGCCGATGATGCCGACGGGACCAATCCCCGACCGCGGCGGCTCCGGCGCCTCCACCGCCCCCTGGTCAGTCACTACATCGCCCTCTCAGGCGAGCTGGAGCGCTACCTGCGGGAGCGCATCGGGGTGCCGCCGGAGCGCATCTCCCGCATTCACAACGGCGTGGACACCGACCGCTTCACGCCCGGGCGGGCGACCCTTCCGGTACGCGGCTTCTCGGACCCGGCCTCCCTGGTGCTCGGCACCGTGGGCCGCCTCGACGCGGTCAAGAGCCAGGTCCATCTGGTCGAGGCCATGGGCCTGCTGCGGGAGCGCAACCCGCGCCTCGCACCCCGGCTGCGCCTGGCGCTGGTGGGCGACGGCCCGCTCAGATCCCGGGTGGAGAGCCGGGTCAGGGAGCTGGGGCTGGGAGACCGCGTGTGGATGGCCGGATCGCGGGACGACGTTCACGAGCTGATGCGGGGGTTCGACCTGTTCGTGCTGCCCTCGCTCGCCGAGGGGATCTCCAACACCATTCTGGAGGCCATGGCCTGCGGCCTGCCGGTGGTCGCCACCGACGTGGGCGGCAATCCCGAGCTGGTGGAGGCGGGGCGCACGGGACTCCTGGTGCCGCCGGCCGATCCCGCCGCGATGGCGCAGGCGATGGAGACCTACGCCCTCGACGCCGACCTGCGGCGGCGCGCCGGCGTGCTCGCGAGGGACCGGGCGGAGCGCGTATTCAGCCTGGACGCGATGGTAGCGGGCTACCTGGGGGTCTACGACCGGCTATGCGAGACGCGCGGGGGCTGATCCGCGGCCCCCGGGCCCTGCGCCGCACCCTGCACGGCGCGCGCCAGCTCGTCGGCGACGCGCTCCACCTGGGCGCCGTCCCGTCCCTCGACCATCACCCGGACCAGCGGCTCGGTTCCGGACGGGCGCAGGAGCACGCGCCCCGACCCCCGGAGCTCGGCCTCGGCCGCCGCGACCGCAGTGCGCACGGCCGCCGTATCCAGCACGTCCTGCCCGCCGGCGATGCGCAGGTTGACCAGCCGCTGGGGATACTTCATCAGCCCGGCACACAGCTCGCGCAGGGTCCGGCCGCTGGCCTGGATCTCCGCCAGCACCTGGAGCGCGGATACGATCCCGTCCCCCGTGCTCGTGCGGTCCAGGCAGATGATGTGGCCCGAGGGCTCGCCGCCGAGAACCCAGCCCTCCTGCTGCAGCCGCTCGAGGATGTAGCGGTCGCCGACACGGGTGCGCTCGAAGCCGATCCCCTCGCCCGCCAGGGCGTGCTCGAGCCCGAGATTGCTCATCACCGTGCCGACCACCGAGCCGCGTAGCGCCCCCTCGGCCCGGCGCGAGCGCGCGATGATCCAGAGCACGTCGTCGCCGTCCACCAGCCCGCCCTGATCGTCGACCAACACCAGCCGGTCCCCGTCGCCGTCGAAGGCAATGCCCAGATCCGCGCCCCGCGCCACCACCGTCCGGCGCAGCCGCTCCGGGTGGGTGGAGCCCACCCCGTCGTTGATGTTGAGGCCGTCCGGTTCCGCGCCGATAACCTCCACCTCCGCGCCCAGCTCTTCGAGCACGTGCGGTGCGATGTCGTAGGTGGCGCCGTGGGCGCAGTCGATCACCACCCGCAGCCCCCGCAGCTCCATCATGGTCGGGATGGTGCTCTTGCAGAACTCGATGTAGCGGCCCGGGGCGTCGCCCACCCGGTAGGCCTTGCCCAGCTCCGCGGATTCCACGGTGGCCATGGGCTGGTCGAGCATGCGCTCGATCTCCAACTCGACGCCGTCGGGCAGCTTGGAGCCGCCGGCGGAGAAGAACTTGATTCCGTTGTCGTAATGGGGGTTGTGCGAGGCGCTGATGACGATGCCGACCTGGGCGTGCAGGGTGCGGGTCAGATAGGCGATGCCCGGGGTCGGCATGGGGCCGAGCAGGTGGATGTCCATGCCGGCCGCCACCAGCCCGGCCTCCAGGGCCGATTCGAACATGTAGCCGGAGATGCGCGTGTCCTTGCCGATGAGGACCTTGCTGCCCGGACCGTCGCCGAGGACACGCCCCACGGCCCAGCCGAGCTTCAGCATGAACTCCGGGGTGATGAACCCCTCGCCCACCCGGCCGCGGATGCCGTCGGTACCGAAATATCTGCGCTTCAACCCCCACCCCCTCAATCCGGATGCGTGCGCACCGCCCAGGCCACCCGCAGGGCCTCCACCGTCGGCCCCACGTCGTGCACCCGCAGGATACGGGCCCCGCGCTCCACGGCGATGACGGCGGCCGCCAGACTGCCGTACAGGCGGTCCTGCGCGGGCACATCGCCCAGCAGGCGCCCGATCATCGACTTGCGCGAGACCCCCGCCAGGACGGGCAGGCCGGAGTCGACGAGCGCG
>JASFUT010000099.1:0-10393 GCA_050050175.1 Chromatiales bacterium | reverse complement strand
GCTCGTCACGGATGCGGTCGGCCTCGGCGAAGTTCTTCGCCTTGCGGGCGTCGGTGCGGCGGCGGATCAGGCCGTCGATCTGCTCGTCGGACAACTCCACCGTAGCTGTAGCCGTATATCCAGTTCCGCTGCCATGCCCAGTGGAGGGTCGGGCTGTAAAGACATTAGCTTTCAAGAACTCATCCGGATCGTTCTGCAGGATGCCGAGGATGCCGCCCAGCCTCCGCAGCTCCGCTCCCGGCCCCGCGGCCCGGTCCTCGGATTCCGCCCTCACCCGGTTGATCTCCCGCGCCAGGTCGAACAGCACCGCCAGGGCCTCCGGGGTGTTGAAGTCGTCGTCCATGGCGGCCTCGAAGCGCTCGGTGAACGCATCCGCGCCCGCCGGCTCTGCCTCGGGGAGATCACGCAGGGCGATATAGAGGCGGGTCAGGGCGGCGCGGGCGTTGTCCAGGTGCTCCTCGTCGTAGTTCAGGGGGCTGCGGTAGTGGCTGGTGAGAATGAAGTAGCGCACCTCCTCCGGGCGGTAGCGCTGCAGGATCTCGCGCACGGTGAAGAAGTTGCCCAGGGACTTGGACATCTTCTCCTCGTTCACGCGCACGAAGCCGTTGTGCATCCAGTAGTTGACGAAGGGCTCGCCCGTGGCGGCCTCGGACTGGGCGATCTCGTTCTCGTGGTGGGGAAACTGCAGGTCCGCGCCCCCGCCGTGGATGTCGAAATGGCTGCCAAGTGCCGTGGTGGACATGGCCGAGCACTCGATGTGCCAGCCGGGCCGGCCTCGCCCCCAGGGTGAGTCCCAGGCGGGCTCGCCGGGCTTGGCGGCCTTCCAGAGGGCGAAGTCCAGGGGGTCGCGCTTCTGCTCGCCGGGCTCCACCCGCGCGCCGGCCCGCAGGTCAGCCGTGGACTTGCCCGAGAGCCGTCCATAGCCTTCGAAGCTGCCAACGGCGTAGTAGACGTCCCCGTTCGCCGTGCGGTACGCGTGATCCCGCTCGATCAGGGCGCCGATCATTGCCAGGATCTCGTCCATGTGGCCGGTGGCGCGCGGCTCATGGGTGGGGCGCAGTATGCCGAGGGCGTCGGCGTCCTCGTGCATGGCGGTGATGAAGCGCTCGGTGAGCTCGCTGAAGGGCTCGCCGCGCTCGTTGGCCCGGGCGATGATCTTGTCGTCGATGTCGGTGACGTTGCGCACGTAGGTGACGTCGAAGCCCCGGGCCCGCAGGTAGCGGTAGACCACGTCGAAGACGACCATCACCCGGGCGTGGCCCAGATGGCAGTAGTCGTAAACCGTCATTCCGCACACGTACATGCGGACCTTGCCGGGCTCGATGGGCCGGAACTCTTCCTTGCGGTTGGTGAGGCTGTTGTAGACCTGGAGCATGGGGGTCATGTCCGCCCGCGGGGATGACCGGGCATGGTAAACGAAAGGCCGGGGCGCGCCAAAACGCGGGCCCGTTCTTTGGCAGTCGACGAGCGGGCTCTCTATAATGCCCTCTCCACACGCATCCATAGGGGTCGAACGACTCATGAAAGGCCGACTCACAGGTTCTGTCGCGGGCGCGGTGCTGGCCGCAGGCGCCATGGCGGCGGCTCAGGCGGAGGACGTCGGCGTGCTCATGGAGACCAGCCAGGGCGCGATCGAGCTTGAGCTCTACCCCGACAAGGCACCGCGGACGGTGGATAACTTCCTGACCTATGTCGACGAGGGGTTCTACGACGGCACGATCTTCCACCGGGTGATCGACGGCTTCATGATCCAGGGCGGCGGCTACGATACGGACTACGAGCGCAAGCCCACCCGCGAGCCCGTGCCGAACGAGGCGGACAACGGCCTGAAGAACGAGAAGGGCACCATCGCCATGGCCCGCACCAGCGATCCCCACTCGGCGACGGCGCAGTTCTTCATCAACGACGCGGACAACCCGAATCTGGATCACAGGGCCAGGACCGCGAGGGGCTGGGGCTATGCGGTGTTCGGCCGGGTGACCGACGGGATGGACGTGGTGGAGCGCATCTCCACCCAACCCACCAGGGTGCGCTCGGCGGGCCTGCGAAACGTCCCGGAGACTCCCGTGATCATCGAGCGCGTTACACGAATCCAGGCAGAGGAGCAGGGGGAATAGATGGTTACCTTACACACCAATTACGGCGACATCGTCCTGGAGCTCGATGCCGAGCGCGCCCCGAAGACGGTGGATAACTTTCTGGGCTACGTGCGCGACGGCTTCTACGACGGCACCATCTTCCACCGGGTGATCAAGGGCTTCATGGTGCAGGGCGGCGGATTCGGGCCCGGCATGATTCCCAAGCAGACGGGTGAGCCCATCGAGAACGAGGCGGACAACGGCCTGAAGAACGAGAAGGGCGCGATCGCCATGGCCCGCACCTCTCAGCCCCACTCGGCCACCGCCCAGTTCTTCATCAACGTCGCCGACAACGGCTTCCTCGACTATCCGGGCCAGGACGGCTGGGGCTACTGCGTATTCGGCCGCGTCGTCGACGGCATGGACGTCGTGGAGCGCATCAAGGGTGTGGACACCGGCTCCCAGGCGGGACACCAGGACGTGCCCGTGGACGACGTGGTGATCGAGCGTGCCGAGGCAGCGGACTGAGTGAGCGGCGTGCCCGAAACCCTCTTCATCTCGGATCTGCACCTGGAGGGCGACCGCCCGGTCTGCACCCAGCTGTTCCTCGGCTTCCTGAGCGACCGGGCGAGGAGCGCCGAGCGGCTCTATATCCTCGGCGACCTGTTCGACGCCTGGGTCGGCGACGACGACCGCCGGACGCCCGTTCCGGAGATCCTGGAAGGCCTGCAGGCCCTGTCGGAGGCCGGCACCGAGGTGCTGTTCCAGCACGGCAATCGCGACTTCCTGGTGGGGGAGGCGTTCGCGCGGGAGACCGGCTGCCGGCTGATCGGCGACCCGCTGGTGGTGGACCTCTACGGGACGCCCACCCTGCTCATGCACGGCGACCTGCTGTGCACGGACGACGTGGACTACCAGCGGGCCAGGGGCACCCTGCGCGATCCGGCGTTCATACGGGACTTCCTCGCCCGGCCCGTTGCCGAGCGGGTCGCCATCGCGGCGGAGTACCGCCGGCGCAGCGGCGAGGCGACCTCGATGAAGCCCGAGGACATCATGGATGTCAACGAGGCGGCGGTGCGCGAGCAGATGACCTCGCACGGGGTGCGCCGGCTGATCCACGGCCACACCCACCGCCCCGGGAGTCACCGGGTCGATCTCGACGGCGTCCACGGCGAGCGCATCGTTCTCGGCGACTGGCGGGCGGATCGTGCCCCGTACCTGCGGGTGGACGCCTCCGGCTGGGAAGCGGCGCGGTTCACGCCCTAGGCCACGGTTTCTCCGGGTAGGAGCGTGTGGAGTGCTCCCGGCCCCATTGCGCGGGCCGGCCACAGGCGTCGAAGACATGGAGAACCACTCCTGCTCTCCGCCTGGGGACGCCAATGCCCTGCAGGCCCCGGAGGCCGATCGGCTATAGTGAGGAGAGACCTGTTTTCGGGGGCCTGCCGGGACTATCGGGTCATGGGGTACAGCATCCGACAGAACGACTGCGGGCTTGCCGTCGAGATCAAGGGGATCGCCGGCGGTGAGCGGCGTCTCCTGGCGTCCGTGAAGGCCTGCGGCGAGGGACGCTGCCGATGCCCCGGCGACGAGTACCGCGAGCTGCGGCATCCGGGCGTCGAGCGGGACCCGGACGCCGTCCGCGTGACCCTCCAGGCGGGCCCGGGGTGGCGCCTCGACCGGGCGGAGGTGGAGCGCTGCCTGAGCTTGACGGGGGCGGTGCCGGCATCTGGTAACGAGGACGATGGCTGAGCGCATGGCCGGGCCGGGGGACAAGGCCGTCGACTGCGAGCGCATCATCGCCGCCCTCGAGGACGAGCTTCGCCGCATCGGCCTCTGGGAGGATCAGCCGCCCGCGCCCGAGGCCCTGGCGAGCACGACCCCTTTCTGCTTCGACACGCTGGAGCTCCACCAGTGGCTCGAGTGGGTGCTCATCCCCCGGACGCGGGCCGTTCTGCAGGGCGGTCTCCCGTTGCCGGAGAAGAGCGCCATCCAGCCCCTGGCCGAGGAGGTCTTCAAGGACCTCGAGGTGGAGACAGCGCGCCTGGAGGCGCTGATCGGCGAGTTCGACCGGCTGATCAACGAGGATCTGTAGTCCTCGGTCCTCCATCGCCGGGCCCAGGCCCGGATCACGCAACCGAGTCCATCGAGGAGCAGCGGCCATGCTTGGGGAGAGCCACGGCATCAAGCACGAGTTTCCAGAACTGCGGGAGCGGATCGCCGATCTGTCGGAGAACGATCCCCGGTTCGCCGAGATGATGGCGGAGCACGACGAGATCGACGACCGGATCCGCGGGCTGGAGCAGGCGAGCCAACCGGTCACCGACGAGCACATGGAGGATCTGAAGCGGCGCCGCGCCGCCCTCAAAGACCGGCTCTACGCGCGGCTCAAGGACTGAGCGATCCCCGAGGCGCGCGGCCGATCAGGGCTTCTCGGTGAGATCCGGTGTCTCCTCGTCCCGGGGTCCGGGTCGGCGGGGAAAGCGCGCCGCCTGCATGGCTCGTGGCACCAAGGCGAGCAGTGCGAGCCCCAGCACCGGCGGGAGCCAGTAGAGCAGCGACCCACCGCCGAACAGGATTGCACCCAGGTGGATCAGCACCACCAGCAGGGCCGCACCGACCAGCAGACGCTCGCGCAGATGCACCGCCAGCCCGCCCAGGATGACATAGGGCACCAGTCCCGCGAACAGCAGCCCACCCTCCAGGCGGTACGCCGAGTCGAAGTGCGGCCTGACCGCGCCGAGCATGGTCAGGGCGATGCCCACTGCCACGAGCATGCCGGTGAGCAGAACCGTGCGATCGGGGGATTCCTCGGCCATGATCTCTCCTCGTCTCGTGGTATACGCCCCGGCCGTCCCCCGCCGCCCCGGACAGGCGAGCGGGCGCCGCCGGCCTGCTGTTGCCATGGAGGCGTGCCGCCGGTTTCTCAAGTCCCTGCGGGTCCTCGGGCAATCGTATCCGGTGCCGCTTCCCGGCGCTATGATCCGGTAGACGGACGGGTTCCCGCAGCGCAGGCTGCGGCGCCGGCCCGGGACCCACCAGCGGGCGCGTGATGGCGATCAGTGTCTTCGACTTGTTCAAGATTGGCATAGGCCCGTCGAGCTCCCACACCGTGGGGCCCATGCGGGCGGCCGGGATCTTCGCGCGGGGTCTGGACGAGCGGGGGCTCGTGTCGCAGGTGTCGCGCATCAAGGTGGAGCTCATGGGCTCCCTGGGCGCGACCGGCCGTGGTCACGGCTCCGACAAGGCCGTCATCCTCGGGCTCGAGGGCGAGACCCCCGAAGACGTGGACGTGGACGGCATCGAGGCGCGTCTGGCCGGCGTTCGCGGGAACCGGCGCCTCAGCCTGCTGGGCCGCAGCGAGCTGCGCTTCGACCCCGAGCGGGACCTGGTGTTCCACCGGCGGCGCTCCCTGCCGTATCACCCCAACGGGCTGGTCTTCACCGCCTTCGACCGTTCCGATGCCGTCGTCTGCGAGCGCACCTACTACTCGGTCGGCGGTGGCTTCGTGGTGAACCAGGACGCGGCCGGAGCCGATCGCATCGTCGAGGACGAGACCCCGCTGCCCCATCCCTTCAAGAGCGGCAAGGCGCTGCTGCAGCACTGCACGGACACCGGGCTCCCCATGAGCCAGGTCATGCTGCGCAACGAGCGGGTCTGGCGCAGCGACGATGAGATCCGCGACGGGCTGCTGCGCATCTGGGCGGCGATGCAGGGCTGCGTGGAGCGCGGATGCCGGTCCGAGGGCGTCCTGCCCGGGGGACTCAAGGTCCGGCGGCGCGCCCCCCGCCTCTACACCCAGCTCTGCAGCGAGACCGATGCGGACAACGTGCCCCTGGGAACGATGGACTGGGTCAACCTGTTCGCCCTGGCCGTCAACGAGGAGAACGCCGCAGGCGGGCGGGTGGTCACCGCGCCGACCAACGGCGCCGCCGGGATCGTCCCGGCGGTGATGCACTACTACTGGCGGTTCTCTCCCGGCGCGAGCGAGGAGGGGATCGTCCGCTTCCTGCTGACCGCAGGCGCCATCGGCGTCCTCTACAAGGAGAACGCCTCCATCTCGGGCGCGGAGGTGGGCTGTCAGGGCGAGGTCGGCTCGGCCTGCTCCATGGCGGCGGGGGCGCTGACCGAGGTGCTCGGCGGCACGCCCGAGCAGGCGGAGAATGCCGCCGAGATCGCCATGGAGCACAACCTTGGGCTGACCTGCGACCCGGTCGGCGGTCTGGTGCAGGTGCCCTGCATCGAGCGCAACGCCATGGGGGCGGTCAAGGCGATCAACGCCGCGCGCATGGCCCTTCGCGGCGACGGCCACCATTTCGTCTCCCTGGACAAGGTGATCAAGACGATGCGCGACACCGGCTCCGACATGAAGACCAAGTACAAGGAGACCGCTCGCGGGGGGCTGGCAGTGAATGTCATCGAGTGTTGAGGAGACCGGCAGACGGCAGACGGTAGACAGGGGTGGGTCTCGGCGAGCGCGGCCGTCGTGATCAGCGGGGCGGCGCAGGACTGGCGGTGCCGCACCTGGTTGGCGGTTGACGGCGGAGCCCCGGTCGTATCCCAGAGCGGCGCAGGTCGGGTCGAGCGTTGCGACGTCCGGCGTCGCCGGCCGCCCCCCCTTGTCATCGGTCCCTGGCATCATCCCTCGAACTTCTCGAATCGTCCCTGCGCGGTTTCCGGGTGTTCATCCGTGCCGCCCGCCCCCAACTTATCTCCATGGGTGCGGTGCACACTACCGGAGGTGTGGAATGAAGATGTTGTTTCAGCAGGGTATGGTGCCGGTCGACGGGCCGGTTCGGGAGGAGGCTGAGGCGATCCGGGACGGCCTTCTCGGGCGGTTTCGCCACCGGGTAACGGACGTCGAGGTCCGGGTGGACGAGGAAGAGCGGACCGGCTTCAAGCGCTGCGAGGTCGCGGTCCGGCTCGGGGCGGGTCTTTCGATCATCGGCCGGCACCGCGGCCGCGACCTGCACCGCGCGCTCTATCAGGCGTTCGCCCGGGCGGCGGCGCAGGTGCGGCGCCTCGGTCGGAAGCCCCGGCGCGGCGGGGCCCCGGGTGGCGCGCAGGTTGTGGCGTGAAACGATAGACGTGCGCGGGCCGGGTGCAGGCATCCGGCCGGGCAGCCCGCAGCGGCCGCTCAGGCTTGATCGGCGCCGGCACCGGGCTCGGGGGCCTCTCCCTGCTGTCGCGCGTACAGCGCCCGGACCCTGTGGATGGAGTCAGCGTCCGCGGCATGCTTGTCCGGACGGTGGGCCTTGACCCGGGCGAACCGCAGGGCGAGGCCGCCGGGGTAGTGGGGGCTGGCCTGGATACCGTCGAAGGCGACCTCGACCACCAGCTCCGGGCGCACGTGGACCACGCCGCCCTCGCGCCCGAGGGCGAGCGCCTGAAGCCGGCGGGTCTGCCATTCCAGCATCTCGTCCGTAAGCCCTTTGAAGGTCTTGCCCAGCATGACGTAGCCGCTCCCGGGCCCATCATCGCGGGCGCCCAGATGAAGATTGGACAGCCGGCCGCGGCGCCGGCCGCTGCCCCATTCGGCGGCGAGCACCACCAGATCGAGCGTGTGGGCCTGCTTCACCTTGAGCCAGCGGCTGCCCCGGCTGCCCGACTCGTAGGGCGCATCCAGGGCCTTCGCCATCAGACCCTCGTGCCCCCGCGCCAGGGCCGAGGCAAGGAAGGCACGCGCCTCGCTCCGGTCCCCCGGAACCATGCGCGGGATCAGGGATTCCGGTGGCAGCGCCGATGCGAGGGCCCTTACGCGATCGGCCCCGCCGGCGTCCAGCAGGTCTTCGTCATCCAGGTAGAGGCAGTCGAAGAAGTAGGCCCGCAGGGGCAGGCGCGCCCGCATCGCCTCCACGTCCGCCCGCCGGCCGAAGCGCCGCATGGTCACCTGAAAGGGCCGGGGGCGGCCGTCGGCCCGTACGCTGAGCGCCTCGCCGTCCAGGATCAGTCGGCGAGCGGGCAGCCCGCGCACCAGGTCGACGATCTCGGGCACGGCGGCGGTGACCTCGTTGAGCCGGCGGGTGAAGACCCGGACGTCGTCGGAGTCCTTGTGAGCCTGAATGCGGGCGCCGTCGAGCTTGTACTCGAGCGCAGCGTCCCCCAGCCGATCGAGAGCCGAATCCACGTCCTGCGCACTCTGGGCGAGCATGGGGAGCAGCGGCTGAAACAGACGAACGCGGTAGGCGGCGAGCGCCGCCCGGCCGCCGGCGAGGGCCGCCTCCGCGACCGCCGCCACGTCGCCCGCCACCATGACTGCGCGGCGCACCTCGGCCGCCGGGATGGCCGCGGCCCGGGCGACGGCCTCGGCCATGAGGCCCTGCAGGGCCCCCTGACGGAGCTCCCCCAGAATGAGCCGGCGCAGGAAGCCCTGCTCCGGCCCGGTCGCGCGGATGAACAGGCCCCCGATCAGAGCGCGGCGCTTCTCCTGGGAGCCGGACCCGGTGACGGCCCTCAGCTCGGACAACCGCCGCTCCACCTCGTTCAGCCCGAGCGTCGGATCACTGGCGGCGGGCACCGACGCGGCCTGGGCGAGGATCGCCGGCCCTATGCCCGGCCGCCCCTGCGGAAGCTCGCCCATCAGATAGGCCGCCGCGGTCCGGACCTCGCCGGCGCCCAGGCCGGTCAGGCAGTCGGCCAGAAGGGCGGTCTTCTCCCGCCGGCTGCGGGTGCTGCGCAGCTGCTCGGAGGTGCGGACGATCCGGGCCAGGTCCGCCATTGCGATGCGCCGGCCCCGCGGGTTGCCCTACATCGAAGCCCGGGGCATGGACATCCGGCCGTAGCCCGCGGGAATCTCGAACAGCTCGGGTGAGACCGCGAAGTCCGGGCGGAAGTCCAGGAGCTCGCGGCGCTCGTCGGCGTTCCAGTCCTGCACCGGGAGCCCGAATGCCAGGCCCCGTTCGGGGTTGAAGACATGGGTGGAGAGGTCACAGGGATCGTAGAGGTCCTCCGGCATGTTGGCCAGGGTGGCGGCCTGCTGGTAGGAGAGCGCGTCGAAGTACTCGCGCAGCCCCTCGACCGCGGCGTCCATGACCCCGGGCAGCACAATGAGATGGCGGCACACCTGGCCGTTGGTCTTGAGCTCGTAGCGTACGGGCGTCACGCCGCCGATCGCGGGGGCCTCCTCGTCCACGAAGCGCTGCTCCGACACCGCCAGCGCCATGGGGGCCTCCGGCTTCTCGCGCACCGGGTCGATGACCAGCACCGTGCGCTCGGAGGGGTCGGCGCTGTAGATCACCTGGCTGTCGCGGTCGAACAGCACGAAGCCCTGGCCGTCTGCGCCGTAGTCCATGCGCACATAGGAGGGCGTCACCAGGATGCGGCTCAGGTAGGGCGCGGCGCCCGCCTCGGTCACCCGGTACACGAGCAGGCCGGCGGTCAGATCGGGTTCCGCCGAATCGGCCGCGGCCCCGGGCAGGGCGGCGGGCAGCGTCAGCAGAAGAGCGGTCTTCAGGAACCTGCGCATAGCTCCTCCAGGTGATCCAGCTCGGACTCGCTGAAGCCGGCCCGGCGTCTCGCCTCGCGGTCCAGGGGACAGCGAACGGCGCCGCCCAGATGCCTCTCGAGCAGCTCGAAGTAGGTGGTCTCGGGGTCAAGCCCGCGGCGCTCGCACAGGAAGCGAAGCCAACGGGACCCGGTTCTCACATGTCCGACCTCGTCGCGAAGGATAACGTTCAATGCGGCGACGGTGTCCAGGTCGCCCACCGCGCGGAAGCGCTCGATCATCCCCGGGGTGACGTCCAGACCCCTGGCCTCCATCACCCGGGGTATGAGAGCCATCCGGGCCAGGGGGTCGTAAGCGGTGTCCCTGGCCAGCGACCAGAGGCCGTCGTGGGCCGGGAAATCGCCATAGTCATAGCCGAGGTCGCGGAGCCGATCCCGCACCAGCCCGAAGTGCAGCGCCTCCTCAGCCGCTACGCCGATCCAGTCCGCATGGAATGCCGCGGGCATGGCGCGGAAGCGGAAAACCGCATCCACGGCCAGGTCGATCGCGTTGAGCTCGATGTGGGCGACTGCATGAATCAGGGCCGCGCGCCCCTCCGCGCTGCCCATACCGCGCTTGGGCAGCTCCCGCGGGGCCACCAGCACCGGGCGGGCGGGCCGCCCGGGCTGCTCCAGCCCCGGCAGTCCGGGCGGCTCGTCCAGGGTCAGGCGGTCCGCCCTCCAGTCCGCCTGCAGGCCTTCGACCAGGGCGACCTTCGCGGCGGGGTCGGGGGCCCGCAGGCACGCCAGGGCGCGGGAGAAGACGTCGTCGTTCATGGGGACGGGGATTGTCGCACATCGCGGTCGACGGTAGACGGTGGACAGCAGACGGGGGC
>JASFUT010000098.1:0-10400 GCA_050050175.1 Chromatiales bacterium | reverse complement strand
TGGGGGGCTCTGAAAGCGCCAGTAACTGCGACGCAGTACACTAGATTCGCCGGGCGGTCTTGCCGCGGTCTGCAATGCGGGCGCCGTCCAGCGCCTCCGGCGGGGGCCTCCCCGGACAGCGGGGCTCCGGGCCGCGAAGCCTCAGCCCGGTCCCTCACTGGCGGCCCGGGGGCCTGCGAAGCCTGTCTAGGGCGATGAACCCCTCGGCGAGGGTGTGGTAAAGCGGCCGCGGGCAGACCAGGTGGGAGCTGCCGTGGGCGATGAACGAGGTGGCGATCAGCGCCAGCAGCATGTCCTGGTTGTCCGTCATCTCCATCACGATGACGAACGCCGTGATCGGCGCCTGCACCACGCCGGAGAAGTAGGCCACCATGCCGAGCAGCACCATCACCGAGACCGGGGCGATGGGCGCCCACTCGCCCAGATTCGCGCCGATGCCGGCGCCGGCGGCGAGGGACGGGGCGAAGATGCCGCCGGGAATGCCGCTGAGGTAGGACGCGAGGGTCGCGCCGATCTTGAGCAGCGGAAACAGGGGGTCGAACTCGGCGGTGCCCGTGACTATGCCCTCGGCCGCGTGGTAGCCGGTGCCGTTGGTCTGTCCGCCGGTCCACAGGCCGAGACCGGCGACCACCAGCCCGCAGCCGACGGCCATCAGGTAGGGGTGGCGGCGGATCATCGGCCCGGCAAGCCGGGCGGACTCGATGAGCGCCGAGGCGAAGAGGCCGCCCAGGAGCCCCCCGACGACGCCGCACAGCGGCACCGCCAGCAGGGCCGAGGGATCGGAGATGGCGGCGTCGGACTTGCCGAAGTAGTCGTAGTTCCCGAGGACCACGACGGCCGTCAGACCGGCGAACACCACCGCGGTGGTCACGATGCCGCTGCTGCGCTGCTCGAACGAGCGGCTCATCTCCTCGATGGCGAACACGATTCCTGCCAGCGGGGTGTTGAAGGCGGCGGAGATTCCGGCCGCGCCGCCCGCCAGGATGAGACCGCGCTCCATGTAGTGCGCCGGGAAGCGCGCGATTCCGCCCAGAGAGTGCATGACCGCCGCGCCGACGTGAACGGACGGGCCCTCGCGGCCGATGGAGGCGCCTGCGGCGATCCCGAGCACCGTCAGCACGATCTTGCCCAGCGCGATGCGCACCGAGAGCACCGCCGACTTGCTCCGCATCTCGATGGCTGCGATGGCCTGGGGGATTCCGCTGCCCTGGGTGCCGGGGAAGAGGCGGCGCGTCGCCCAGACGAGGGCGGCCAGGCCAAGGGGGGTGATGATCAGGGGGGCCCAGGGGTTGGCGGCGGCGACGGACCGGTAGAACCGATCGGCGTGCTCCGTGAGCACCGCGAACAGGGCGCAGACCGCGCCCACGATGAGCGCCCCGATCCAGAACACCACTCGGACCTTCCAGGCCCGGAGGGAGAAGATCTTGCGTCGCGAGCGGCGGAGATGCTGGCGCATGGAGACTGGGGGTCCGGAGGGCGCGGGCGCAGTATACCATGGCCCACCGACTGCCCCGCCGGGGTGGGCGGGCGCATATTACTATCCGCCGATTAGCTAACGCTAACCCCTTGTTGCGCAGGGTGAAACGGTTGACTGCACCGCCGGGCACCGGGTAAGGTGCCGCCCGAAAGAATGTGACGCCGCCCGCCGCGCCGGGCGGAAACAACAAGCCCAGAACAACCGTCACGACACCTGTTGAGCGGCTTCGAGCCGCTTCTTTCTTCTCCCGCCGCCTGCCCGCCTCCCTTTCGCTCCGCCGCCCTGGAGCCTATGATAACGGGCTGGTCTTCGCGGCTGCCGGGTGCCGGCGGTCGGTACAAATTCGGCGATCGGCATTCCCTATGGCACGAATCGGAATCGTTGGCGGCACCGGCTACACCGGCGTGGAGCTGCTGCGCATCCTCGCGACGCACCCCGAGGCCGAGCTCGCTGCCATCACCTCCCGCACCGAGGCCGGTCAGGCCGTGGCGGACATGTTCCCCAATCTGCGCGGCCACGTGGATCTGGCGTTCAGCGAGCCGGACGTGCAGCGGCTGGCCGAGTGCGATCTGGTGTTCTTCGCCACCCCGAACGGCACCGCCATGCGCATGGTGCCGGAGCTTCTGGCGGCGGGCGCCCGGGTGGTGGATCTGGCCGCCGACTTCCGTCTGTCCGATCCGCAGGAGTGGGAGCGGTGGTACGGCGTGCCCCACGCCTGCCCGGACCTTCTGGAGGAGGCCGTCTACGGCATTCCCGAGATCAACCGCGACGCGGTGCGGGGTGCCCGGCTGGTGGCTAACCCCGGGTGCTACCCGACGGCGGCCATACTGGGCTTTCTGCCCATGGTCGAGGCAGGGCTGATCGATGCGGACGCCCTGGTGGCGGACTGCAAGTCGGGAGTGAGCGGGGCCGGGCGCAAGGCCAGCGTCGGGACCCTCATGGGCGAGTGCGGGGAGAGCTTCAAGGCCTACGGGGTCCCCGGGCATCGTCACCTGCCCGAGATTCGCCAGGGGCTCGCCAGGGCGGCGGGCCGGCCCGTGGGCCTCACGTTCGTGCCCCACCTGATCCCCATGATCCGGGGCATACACGCGACTCTCTACGGCCGGCTCGAGACCCCGGGCCCGGTCGATGTCCAGGCGTTGTACGAGACGCGCTACGCGGGCGAGCCCTTCGTGGACGTGCTGCCCCCGGGGGCCCACCCGGAGACCCGTTCGGTACGGGGCGTGAACCACTGCCGGATGGCCGTGCATCGGCCCCAGGACGGCGATACGCTGGTGGTGTTGTCGGTGATCGACAACCTCGTCAAGGGTGCGGCGGGCCAGGCGGTGCAGAACATGAACCTGATGCTGGGTCTGGACGAGCGCGCCGGCCTCGGGGCCGTTGCGCTGCTGCCCTGAGCGCCGGGGCCGCCGTGCTCGGTCGGAGCTACTACGGCAAGGCGCGCATCGTTCAGCCGGGCGAGAGACGCCGGCGCTTGATCATCGGGATGGCCCTGACGCTGGCGGGCCTGCTGGTGACGAGCTGGCTGGCATTCGATTACGGTCGTCAGCGCGCGGGTTACTTCAGCGACCGGTCCGAGGCCCGTATCGACCGGCTGCAGCAGCGTCTGGATCGCGTCACTCGAGACCGCAATCTCCTGCGCAGCCAGGTTGCCGTGCTGGAGCGCTCGAGCCAGATCGACCGGGAGGCGGCCCGAGGCGTACGGGGGCAGCTCGGCGAGCTGGAGGAGGCAAACGTCGAGCTGGAGGAGCAGCTGGCCTTCCTGCGGGGCATCCTCAAGAGCGATGATCAGAAGGGAGGGCTCCGGGTTCACGACCTCGCTATCGAGGCCCTGCCGGGAGATCGCAGGTACAGGTTCGCGTTTACCGTCAGCCAGGTGATGCAGAACGCCGGCGCGGCCTCCGGGCGGATTCAGGTATACGTGGGCGGGATCCTCGACGGAGAGGCACTGGACCTCGACCTGGCGGATCTGACCGATGGGGACGAGAGCCTGAAGATGAGCTTTCGCTACTTTCAGAACGTCTCGGGGGTTCTGCAGCTTCCGGAAGGATTCCAGCCCAAGCGCTTTGTGGTTAACGTGAAGCCGACGAGCGAGAGCCACGCCTCCGTGACCCAGGTGTTCGACTGGGTCGTCGGGGGCTGAGGTCAACGCCGCGGGGCACTGAAGAGGACAGGCTATGGCACGGTTCAAGAAGTTCAAGGCGCCGAAGATCGCGACGGTGGTCGGCCAGCAGACCCGGATAGACGGGGATCTGAGCTTCAGGGGGGGGCTGCACGTGGATGGAACCATCCGGGGCAACGTCACGGCGGAGGTTGACGAGGGCTCGGCCCTGACGCTGAGCGAGGCCGGATGCATTGAAGGCGACGTGCGTGTCCCCAACATCATCCTCAACGGCACGGTGGTGGGCGACGTGTACGCCAACGTGCGCGTGGAGCTGGCGCCCAACGCCAAGGTCGTGGGTACGGTCTACTACCGCCTGCTGGAGATGGCCATGGGCGCCGAGGTGAACGGGCAGCTCGTCCACCGGGACGAGGAGCCCGCTCCGATGCTCGGCTACGACGGCCCCAAGGGGTCGGATGAAGGGGCTGCCGGGTCGGGGCGGCGGGCCAAGCGGGGCGGCCCGTCGGATTCGATCGAGCAGGGCGCGGATGTCGAGGCCGTCGAGGAGGCCGGCGGCTCCCGCCGCGGACGGCGGGGGCGCTGACTAAAGTTGACTGTTTTGCTGGGAAAATGCATAATTCCAGGGAATCCGAAGCATCCGTCCCGCACCCGGGATCCAGCAAACATCCAAGGGTTTGACGCTATGAGCACAGCAGAAGCTTTGACCGATGATGCACCGGTGGTATTCACCTCCGCCGCTGCGGCGAAGGTGGCCGCGCTGATCGAAGAGGAGGGCAACTCCGACCTGATGCTGCGCATCTACATCCAAGGCGGCGGTTGCTCCGGCTTCCAGTATGGGTTCACGTTCGACGAGACCGTCAACGACGGCGACGTGGAGGTCACGACCGACGGCGTCAAGCTGCTGATCGACCCGATGAGCATGCAGTACCTTATGGGCGCCGAGATCGACTATACCGAGGGTCTGCAGGGCGCCCAGTTCGTGATCCGCAACCCCAACGCCACCACCACCTGCGGCTGCGGCTCGTCCTTCTCCGCCTGAGCCGTCAGGCGGGCCGGGGCGCGGCGGTGCCGCACCCCGATTCCGCTGCCGGCCGGCGCGTCTCCCACCGGTCCGCTCGGCGCCCGAAGGCCCCGCGGCGGGCTCAGGTGCCGGCCGGTGCTCCGGGATAGATACCGCCCAGCAGGGTGCGGCGGTCCGCTCCGGTCAACTCCGGCAGATTGGCCGGCCTTCCTTCCAGCGCTTCCCGGGCGAGCCAGGCGAACGCCATCGGCTCGACCCAGTCGGGATCGACCCCCTCTGAGGCGCTGCTCTCCACCGTGCAATCCGGCAGGGCGCCGCCGAGGCGATCCATGAGGGCGCGGTTGTGGACGCCGCGCCCGCACACCAGAAGCCTGCGGCAATCGGGGAGGCGGCCGAGCAGCGCCCGGGCAGCGGCCTGGGCGCTCAGGTCCACGAGGGTGGCCTGGACGTCGGCGGGTGGGAGCCTGCGGCCGTCGAGGTGGGCCGCCAGCCAGGCCTGACTGAACAGCTCAGGCGCCGCGTGCTTCGGCGGAGGCCGCTCGAAGTAGGGATCGCCCAGCAGGGTCTCGAGGAGATCGACGTCAACCCGGCCGCCGGCGGCCCACTGGCCGTCCTCGTCCCGCCCGGGCCCCAGGTGCCGAAGCGCCCAGGGGTCCAGCAGCGCGTTGGCGGGGCCCGCGTCGAAGGCGGCGGTTGGGCCCCCGGCGGGCATGAGCGTGAGACGGGCCACCTCGCGCAGCTCCAGAACCGCCCGATCTTCCCGCGGGTGTGCCAGAACGGCCACCAGGAACCCCGGCACGAGGGGTGCGCCCTCCCCGTGGGCGGCGAGGTCCCGGCGTCGAAAGTCGGCCACCGTGGTGATGTCGGTCGCCTCCGCGACGGAGCTCGGGTCGCCGAGCTGGATCGTGTACGGGGGCTCCACGTCCGGCCTGTGACGCACCGTCTGGCCGCCGCTTCCGATGGCGCGCACATCCGGGGCGTTCAGTCCGGCCGCGGCCAGTAGCTCGAGGGCCGCCGCGGAGAAGTGCCGCCCGAGCTCTACGTCCAGCCGGGCCATGCGGTCGAGGGCGTCATCCGGGGGACGGGCCAGCTCGGCCAGCGCGGCCCGTATGCGCTCGGGATAGTCCTTGCGGTGAGCGGCAAGCAGCCTGGGTGCGGTCCCCTCCAGGTCGACCAGCGCAGCACTGACGCCGGCCATGGGGACGCCGCAGGCGAGCCCGAGGTACAAGGATGCGCCCACGCCTGATCGGCGGCCGCAAGCAGCGCGCCGCGGTCAGTTGGCTGCGGCGACCATGGTCTTCCTGCCCAGCGTGTCCAGTCGGGCGACGAGCGGTGCCGCCTTGCGCTCGAAGTCGGCGCGGTAACGGGCCGCGATCGGCTCGGCCTCGGGCAGCTTCACGGTCAGCGGGTCGCGGTGGACCCCGTTGACGCGGAACTCGTAGTGCAGATGGGGCCCCGTGGCCAGGCCGGTCATCCCCACATAGCCGATGATCTGGCCCTGCTTCACCCGCGACCCCTGCTTGATGCCGCGGCGATAGCCGTTGAGGTGGCCGTAGAGCGTGGTGTACTGCTGGCCGTGCTGGATCATCACCGCCTTGCCGTATCCCCCTTTCCTGCCGACGTGCACCACCTTGCCGTCGCCGGAGGCGCGAACGGGCGTCCCCGTGGCCGCCGCATAGTCGACCCCCCGGTGGGGACGGCGCTTGCCTAGGATGGGGTGGTAGCGCTCGCGCTGGAACCGCGAGGAGATCCGGCGGAAGTCCACCGGGGCGCGGAGGAACGCCTTGCGCATGCTCTTGCCGTCGGGCGTGTAGTAGTCCGCGTCGCCCGCCTCGTTCTCGTAGCGGACCGCCCGGATCACCCGGCCGCGATTGACGAACTCCGCGGCCAGGATGGGACCGTCGCCGAGCTTCTCCCCGTCCAGAAACTCCTCCTCGTAGACCACCCGGAACTGGTCCCCGCTTCGGATCTCGAGCGCGAAGTCGATGTCCCACCCGAAGATGTTGGCCAGCTCCATGATCAGCCGCTCGGACAGCCCGGCCTCCAGGGCGCTCACGTACAGGGAGTCCTCGATGGTGCCCGAGATCTCGGCGACCCGCCCTTCCACGTCGCGCTCGACCTGCTCGGCGCGGAATCCGTCCCCTTCGCGCAGGATGCGAAGGCTGCTCACCGGGCTGCGCTCCAGCACCAGCTCGAGCAGATCGTCCTCCGTCGTCAGCCGGGCCCGCAGGGTCTCCCCGGGGCGGATGTCGGCCAGGGCCCGCGCCCGCTCCCCGCTGTGGGTGATGCGGTGCAGCAGCCCGGCGCTCAGCCCCAGCTCCTGGAAGATCCTCGCCAGCGAGTCGCCGCTGCGGATCTCCCGCTCCAGCCACCGGCCTTCCGCCTCCGCCGATGCACCCGCCTCCCCGGCGCCGACGGGCCCCGGCGGAAGCGAAGCCTGGGGAACGCCCGCCTGCTCGGGCTCCGCCCCCTCGGCGGGCCGGGCGTCTGCCGCCGGCTCGCGGGGTGCGGGGGCCCGAATCGTCGGGCCGGCGTCCGCGGGCTCCTCTTCGCGGGGGGCACTCTGGCCGGGGAGGGCCAGCGGCAGGGAAACCGGCCGCCCCGCGACCGCCGCGGAAGGGCGTGCGGACGCGTCCAGCTTGGCCAGGGCGCCGTATGCGTAGAGGCCGCCGGCGACCAGGACGGCGGGTACGGCGACGGCCAGGAGACTACGGGCCAGTCGGCGGCGGCGCGGCCGGGGCTCGGCCAGGAACTTGTAGTCTTTTGTCATGGCGAATCAGGGGGTTGTGGGGAATTCTTGGACAGTATGCTACATAAACCTCAAGTTGGCTATGGCAGGGCACGTTACGCGCTTGGAGCAGCCCGTTCAAGATACACCCGGGAACGCGGCCAAGATGCCGTTCCGGTTACACTTTCGCCATTCATCGATTAGAGTGATCCGCGCACAAATCTGACCAGCGAGGGTGGGTAGTCATGGCGGCGCCGGACGAGGCTCTGGAGATCATCGGGCGGGGGGCGGACGAGATCCTGCTCGAGGCCGACCTGAAGCGAAAGCTCGCCCTGGGGCGGGCGTTGCGCGTCAAGGCCGGATTCGACCCCACGGCGCCCGACCTGCACCTGGGCCATACCGTGCTGATCAACAAGTTGCGCCAGTTCCAGGATCTGGGGCACGAGGTGATGTTCCTGATCGGGGACTTCACGGGCATGATCGGCGACCCCACGGGCAAGAGCGCCACCCGGCCGCCCCTGTCACGTGAGGAGGTCCTCGACAACGCCCGGACCTACGAGGAGCAGATCTACAAGATCCTGGATCCGGAGAAGACCCTGGTGGTGTTCAACTCCAGCTGGATGAACGAGATGGACGCCGCCGACCTGATCCAGCTGGCGGCCAGGCACACGGTCGCCCGGATGCTCGAGCGCGATGACTTCAACAAGCGCTACCGCAGCGGCCAGGCCATCTCCATCCACGAGTTCCTCTATCCCCTGGTCCAGGGCTACGACTCCGTGGCTCTCAAGGCCGATGTGGAGCTCGGCGGCACGGACCAGAAGTTCAACCTCCTGGTGGGGCGCCAGCTTCAGGAGGCCTACGGCCAGGAGCCGCAGGTGGTCGTCACCATGCCCATCCTGGAGGGGCTGGACGGCGTCCAGAAGATGTCCAAGTCCCTGGGCAACTACGTGGGCATCACCGATCCCCCCGAAGAGATGTTCGGAAAGATCATGTCCGTCTCCGACGACCTCATGTGGCGCTACTTCGAGCTGCTCTCCTTCCGGTCCCTGTCCGAGATCGACGGGTTTCGGGTCCGCGTCGAGGCCGGCGGCAACCCGCGGGACGTCAAGTTCCTGCTGGGGGAGGAGCTGGTGGACCGGTTCCACGGTCCCGGGGCCGGTGCGCGGGCGCGGGACACCTTCGTCGCGCGCTTCCAGAAGGGCGCCCTGCCCGAGGACATGCCGGAGATCGAGCTGCCGGCGGGGCCCGGCGGGGTCCCGATCGCCAATCTGCTCAAGTCCGCGGGTCTGGTGTCGAGCACGTCCGAGGCGCTGCGCCTGATCAAACAGGGGGCGGTGCGCATCGACGGCGAGCGCGTGGAGGACCGCGGCCTGAGCCTGGCGGCCGGGGGGCAGCACGTGGTCCAGGTGGGCAAACGCCGCTTCGCGCGCATCTCCACCGTCTGAGGCGCCGGCCGCCCGGGCCGGGGCCCCCTCGGCACGGGGCTTGACGGGACAATGGCGGCTTGTACCATGCGCCCCCCGCGCGGGCCGGCGACGGCTCCGAGGAGGCGCCGCGGGCAGCGCCGAATGCGGGGTGTTGACCCCGGGCCGCAAGCCCCTATAATGCGCGGCTCCCGAAGGCGGTCATCGCACTGTCACGGGGCCGAGGAGTGGTCTAGAATTTTAGAGTGCTCCGGGGGTCGGCGAGGATGTGTTGACCCCGGCAGGTCGGCGCGTATAATGCGCGCCTCTCGAAGCACGTCGCCGAGGCGCGGCAGGCTCCGGGAGGTCGGCACCCAGCGGTCTTGGGTGTTGACAGGAAGGGGCGGCATGTTATGATCTCGCTTCTTCGCCGAGCAGAATCTCGGCACGCTCTTTAACAATTCAGTCAGGTAATTTGTGTGGGTGCTCCGTCGATGGGCCGAGATGGCCAAAGATGTCGACGAAGCATCTTCAGATACCCTGAAGAAGCCAAGTCGAGCAAGGATTGGTCATTCCTTAATGACCGTCAAACTTAAACTGAAGAGTTTGATCCTGGCTCAGATTGAACGCTGGCGGCATGCCTAACACATGCAAGTCGAACGGTAACAGGTCCTTCGGGACGCTGACGAGTGGCGGACGGGTGAGTAACGCGTGGGAATCTGCCTGGTAGTGGGGGACAACCCGGGGAAACTCGGGCTAATACCGCATACGCCCCAAGGGGGAAAGCGGGGGATCTTCGGACCTCGCGCTATCAGATGAGCCCGCGTCCGATTAGCTTGTTGGTGGGGTAACGGCCTACCAAGGCGACGATCGGTAGCTGGTCTGAGAGGATGGCCAGCCACACTGGGACTGAGACACGGCCCAGACTCCTACGGGAGGCAGCAGTGGGGAATATTGGGCAATGGGCGAAAGCCTGACCCAGCAATGCCGCGTGTGTGAAGAAGGCCTGCGGGTTGTAAAGCACTTTCAGTAGGGAAGAAAAGCCTGGCGCTAATACCGCCGGGTCTTGACGTTACCTACAGAAGAAGCACCGGCTAACTCCGTGCCAGCAGCCGCGGTAATACGGAGGGTGCAAGCGTTAATCGGAATTACTGGGCGTAAAGCGCGCGTAGGCGGTTTGGTAAGTCGGGTGTGAAAGCCCCGGGCTCAACCTGGGAACTGCATTCGATACTGCCAGACTAGAGTACGATAGAGGGGGGTGGAATTCCCGGTGTAGCGGTGAAATGCGTAGATATCGGGAGGAACACCAGTGGCGAAGGCGGCCCCCTGGATTGATACTGACGCTGAGGCGCGAAAGCGTGGGGAGCAAACAGGATTAGATACCCTGGTAGTCCACGCCGTAAACGATGTCGACTAGCCGTTGGGCCCATTTAAGGGTTTAGTGGCGCAGCTAACGCGATAAGTCGACCGCCTGGGGAGTACGGCCGCAAGGTTAAAACTCAAAGGAATTGACGGGGGCCCGCACAAGCGGTGGAGCATGTGGTTTAATTCGATGCAACGCGAAGAACCTTACCAGCCCTTGACATCCCGCGAACTTTCCAGAGATGGATTGGTGCCTTCGGGAACGCGGTGACAGGTGCTGCATGGCT
>JASFUT010000097.1:0-10476 GCA_050050175.1 Chromatiales bacterium | reverse complement strand
CCCTGCTCGAAATGAACGGCCTCGACGCAACGGGCCGGGAGCTCAACACCCTGGTCAACCCCGGGCGTCCCATTCCCCCCGAGTCGACCGACATACACCACATCACCGACCGGGACGTCAGCGAAGCGCCGGTGATCGAAGAGGTCCTGGGGGACGTGATCGACTTCATGGACGGCGGCATCCTGGTCGGCCACCACATCGGCTTCGACCTGCGGTTCCTGAACAAGACGCTCCAGCGGCAGCTGCTGTGCCGCCTCCGGCACCCCTGGCTGGACACCATGATGCTCTACCTGGCGGCCAGCGGTCGGGTCGGTCACTACACGCTGGAGGATGTGGCGGCGTTCTCGGGCGTGCGGATCGAGTACCGTCATACCGCTCACGGCGACGCGGCCGCGACCCTGGAGGTGTTCAGGGAGCTTGCGGGCCGCCTGACATCGGTCACCGACCCCGTTTCCAGGCTGATCGAGCGCCAGTACGAGCTCGGTCATTTCTGAGTGTCTTCGCAGGGGATCTCCACGTTGACAGGAGCGGAGCCAGATCGAAGAATGCGCGGAGGTTCGTGCGAAAAGAACAATGCCGTGGCCTCCTGCCGCACTCTGGCCCCCACAGGTCGGTGCCCCCGGTCCCGTTGTACGGCCCGCCCTCCGCGGACGGGGGGCGCGGCGGACCCATAAGGCCGTCGGCCCCGCACAGGTCCGGACGCCCCGCATTCCATGAGGATCGAGGGAACGAGCAGGGCCGCGGGCCGCGACCGAAACGTCCCATCCACCATCGAGGAGAATTTCATGTCTGAGAAGGTCCACGCGGTTCCCAGCATCCACGCCGTCCCGCGGGAGGTCGCGTCCAAGGCCCACATCGACGCGGCGAAATACGAGCAGATGTACAGGCAATCCGTCGAGGACCCCGAAGGCTTCTGGGGCGAGCAGGCCGAGGCGTACCTCAGCTGGACCAGGCCCTGGGAAAAGGTGCTGAATTACAGCTTCGAGCCGGCGAATCTCCACATCAAGTGGTTCGAGGGCGGCAGGCTCAACGCCGCCTACAACTGCCTGGACCGCCACCTGGAGACCCGGGGCGAGCAGACGGCGATCCTCTGGGAAGGCGACGACCCGAGCCAGGACAAGCACATCAGCTACCGGGAGCTCCACCAGGAGGTCTGCCGGCTGGGCAACGTGCTCAAGTCCCGGGGCGTGAAGAAAGGCGACCGGGTCTGCATCTACATGCCCATGATCCCCGAGGCCGCCGCGGCCATGCTGGCCTGCGCGCGCATCGGCGCGGTGCACTCCGTGGTGTTCGGGGGATTCTCGCCCGACAGCCTGCGCGACCGAATCCTGGACTCCGACTGCCGCACCGTGATCACCGCGGACGAGGGCGTTCGAGGGGGCAAGCAGGTGGGGCTCAAGGCCAACACCGACAAGGCCCTGCAGTCCTGTCCCGATGTGCACACGGTGATCGTGGTCCGGCGTACGGGCAAGGAGGGCATCGCCTGGCAGGACGGCCGGGATGTCTGGTACCACGAGCTCATGGCGGAGGCCTCCGCCGAATGCCCCGCCGAGGAGATGGACGCGGAGGATCCGTTGTTCATCCTCTACACCTCCGGCTCCACCGGGAAGCCCAAGGGGGTGCTCCACACCACCGGTGGCTACCTGCTCTACGCGGCCATAACCCACAAGCTCGTCTTCGACTACCGCGACGGCGAGGTCTTCTGGTGCACCGCCGACGTGGGCTGGGTGACCGGCCATACCTACATCGTCTACGGCCCGCTCGCCAACGGCGCCATCTCACTGATGTTCGAGGGCATCCCCAATTACCCGGACGTGAGCCGCTTCTGGAACGTGGTGGACAAGCACCAGGTGTCCAGCTTCTACACTGCGCCCACCGCCATCCGCGCCCTGATGCGCGCCGGCGAGGAGCCGGTCAGGAAGGCGTCGCGCAAGTCCCTGCGGCTGCTCGGCACGGTGGGCGAGCCCATCAACCCCGAGGTCTGGGAGTGGTACTACCAGGTGGTCGGGGACAGCCGCTGCCCGGTGGTCGACACCTGGTGGCAGACCGAGACCGGCGGCCACATGATCACGCCCCTGCCCGGCGCCACGGACCTGAAGCCGGGGTCCGCCACCAAGCCCTTCTTCGGCGTTGTCCCGGCCATCGTGGACGACCAGGGCAACGTGCTCGAGGGCGAGGGCCAGGGCAACCTGGTCATCACGCGGCCCTGGCCCGGCCAGATGCGCTCCGTCTACGGCGACCACCAGCGCTTCGTCGACACCTATTTCAAGATGTACCCGGGCAGCTACTTCACCGGCGACGGCTGCCGGCGCGACGCCGACGGCTACTACTGGATCACCGGCCGGGTGGACGACGTGCTCAACGTCTCGGGCCACCGGCTGGGGACGGCGGAGATCGAATCCGCGCTGGTCCTGCACGACGACGTGGCCGAGGCGGCGGTGGTGGGCTTTCCTCACGACATCAAGGGCCAGGGGATCTATGCCTACGTCACCCTGATGACGGGGGTCGACCCCACGGACGCTTTGAAGAAGGAGCTGGTCGCATTGGTGCGCGAAGAGATCGGCCCCATCGCCACGGTAGACGTGATCCAGTGGGCGCCCGGCCTGCCCAAGACCCGCTCGGGCAAGATCATGCGCCGCATCCTGCGCAAGATCGCCGCGAACGAGGCGGAGCAGATCGGTGACACCTCGACCCTGGCGGACCCGGCCGTGGTCGAGGACCTGATCGAGCACCGCGAGCACCAGTAGTCCCGCCCAGAACGCCCCGTCCGGCCGGACGGGGCGTCGCCCTCGGTCACAATGCCGGCCTCTGCGCTTTGAGGCCCCCTGAAAACTCTCTATATTGGGCCGCTTGGCTTGGCATCAGGGCTTGGAGGACGAATCTTGGCAGACCACATCAAGGTCGGCGTCTTCGTGGACGCCGAGAACATCCGATACAACGGCGGCTACCAGATGCGCTACGACGTGCTCAGGCGCTTCGCCGCCCGGGACGGCGGCAAGCTCCTGCGTCTGAACACGTACATCACCTTCGACCAGGAGCGCGCCCGCGAAGACCCGGAATACGCCGAGCGGTCCCGGGCTTTCCAGCAGATGGTTCGGGACTTCGGCTGGAAGATCACGGTGAAGATGATCCGGCGCTACACGGACGAGGAGGGCAACGTCACCACCAAGGCGAATGCGGACCTGGACCTGGCCGTGGACGCCATGCTGCAGGCCGACAACCTGGACCAGATCCTGCTGGTCACCGGCGACGGGGACTTCCTCCAGGTGGTGACGGCGCTCCAGAACCGGGGCTGCCGGGTGGAGCTGATCGGCTTCCGCAACGTCTCCAACCAGCTCCGCCGCCAGGTGGACGCCTTCTACTCCGGCTTTCTCATCCCCGACCTGCTGCCCATCTCCTACGAGCCGCGCAACGACTGGGGCAGGCCGGGCTCCTGCGTGCGCGGCGTGGCCACCAAGTGGTTCCCGGACAAGGGCTACGGCTTCCTGCGATTCATCGACCGGATCTCACCCAACCTCTGGATAACCGACCCTCGCGACCCCCACTCCCCCTACAACAGCGCCTTCTGCCACGTCAACGAGCTCGCTGAGGACGTGACCCAGGAGGACCTGCTGAATCGCGAGACCATCGTCGAGTTCTATCTCAAAGAGAGCGAGCAGAAGGACGACGGGCTGGTGGCGAACAACGTGCGCATGGTCTATCCCGGGCGCTGACAGGGCTCAGCCGCCAAGACGCCAGGGACCGCGCTGGCACGCCGCTGACCTGAGTCGAGCAAGTCTCCGCGCCGATCTGCAACGCGAGGCGCGGGATCGGGCGGCGTCCCGACCGACGAACCCGTGCCTGATTGGCACCTTGGCGGTTCGTTCAGACCGCCTGGGGGCCGGACTGAAGAATGGCGACCCGGTAGCGACGGCCGTCGCCGGGCAGACGTACGATGTCGCCCACGTAGGTGCCGAAGCCGCCGTTCGTCCGGTCCTGGAAATAGAGCTTCAGGGTCTCGGCGACTACGGGGAAGGCCAGGCGGTCCCAGGGAAGGTCGCGCTCGGCGAAGAGCCCGACCTCCAGGCTCTCGTCGGTGGGCCCGAACTCGGGAGTCCGCAGCCGCGCACGGAACAGCATGTAGACCTGGTCGATGTGCGGCAGGTTGAAGGTGGTGTACAGCCCGAGGATATCCACCTCGGCCCGGGCCTCCTCCAGGGTCTCGCGGGCCGCCCCCTCCATGGTCGTCTCACCGTTCTCCATGAAGCCGGCCGGCAAGGTCCACAGCCCGTGGCGCGGCTCGATGGCACGGCGGCAGAGCAGAATCCGGTCCTCCCACTCCGGGATGCACCCGGTCACCACCTTGGGGTTCTGATAGTGTATGGTGCCGCACCGGTCGCAGACGAAGCGCGCCCGGTTGTCCCCCGCCGGCACCTTGAGCACTACCGGCGCCGCGCAGTGGCTGCAGAAGTTCATGCCTTGCCGTACCACCGAGCTGCCATCTTCGATCACCCAGCTGGAGAGTCGCCGCCGTGCGGGCGGCGTGCGCGCCGGGCCCAAAGGCCCGACGGCAGTGTGCCGTCCGGAAACTAGTTACATCCTGCCAAAATTCCGTATCCTTGCCCACAAGACGCCACCCCTTTGCGGGCGGGGTCTCGGCCGATACACGCACGATACCTGCGCCCGGAGCATAGACCTGATGGCATCCGATTCCCTGGACGCCCGCGACGGCGAGGACGAGCGGCCGGCGTCCCCGCCCGGCCGTCCCCGCCCGGACGAACAGACGCCCGCCCATCCGCCGTCCCAGGGCGCCCCGGACACGGTCGCCGCCATCGACCTGGGCTCCAACAGCTTCCACATGATCGTCGGTCGGGTCACCAACGGCGACCTCCAGGTCGTCGACCGTCTTCGGGAGATGGTTCGGCTGGGCGCGGGCCTGGACGAGCGAAAGATGCTCAGACCGGAGGCCGCCGACCTCGCCCTCGCGTGCCTCGAGCGCTTCGGCCAGCGCCTTCGCGCCATGCCGCCCGGCAGCGTGCGCGCCGTGGGCACCAACACGCTGCGCCAGATGCGCGACAGCGTGGCATTCCTGGAGGCGGCGCAGGCGGCCCTGGGGCATCCCATCGAGGTCATCGCCGGCCGCGAGGAGGCGCGGCTCGTGTACCTCGGCGTCGCCCACGGCCTGGCGGCAGGCGACGAGCGCCGCCTGGTGGTGGACATCGGGGGCGGCAGCACGGAGGTTATCGTCGGGGACGGCTTCACCGCCAGAGAGCGGGAGAGCCTGTACATGGGCTGCGTGAGCATGAGCCGGGCCTACTTCGGCGACGGCCGGATCACCGCTGCCGCCATGAACGCGGCCGAGACGGCGGGTGCCCTGGAGCTGCGTCCGGTCAAGGCGGAGTTCAGGGACGCGGGCTGGCAGCTGGCCGTGGGCAGCTCGGGCACCATCAAGGCCATCGAGGCGGCCTGTCTGGCGGCCGGATGGGCCCAGCAGGGCATCAGCTACGAGGCCCTGAGAAAGCTGCGCAAGGCCCTGATCGACGCGGGCAGCGTGGACAAGCTGGAGCTCGGTGGCATCGCCGAGGAGCGCCGTCCGGTCTTTCCGGGCGGGGTCGCGGTTCTGCTGGCCGTCTTCAAGGCGTTGAACATCGACCACATGATGGTGTCGGACCAGGCGCTGCGCGAGGGCCTGCTCTACGAAATGCTCGGGCGCATTCGCCATGAGGACGTGCGCGAGCGCACCGTCCGCGCCCTGCGCAAGCGCTACAAGGCCGACAAGCGGCAGGCCAGGCGTGTCGAGACCACCGCCCGGGCCCTGCTCAGCCAGACCGCCCGTGACTGGGGCCTGGCGGGCGGCGATTACGCGGATATGCTGGGCTGGGCGGCACGGCTGCATGAGATCGGTCTGGCGGTCTCCCACAGCCAGTTCCACAAGCACGGCGCTTACCTGATCGCCAACTCGGACCTGTCCGGCTTCTCGCGGCAGGAGCAGGGGGTGCTCGCCGCGCTCGTGCGGGGACACCGCCGCAAGTTCCCGGTAACCGCCTTCGATCAGCTGCCCCAGCCCACCCGCGGCCACGCCAAACGCCTGTGTATTCTGCTGCGGCTCGCGATCCTGCTGCACCGCGCGCGCTCCCCGATGACCAAGCCCAACCCCCTGCTGAAGGTCGAGGGCAATCGGCTGGTCCTGCGTTTCCCGGACGATTGGCTGGACCGCCACCCTCTCACCCGCGCGGAGCTGGAGCTGGAGAACAGCCGCATCACCAACGCCGGGATTCAGCTCGACTTCGCCTGAGGCGCCGGCCCGCTCGGATGCCAGCCCGGCGGACGCCGGCCTGCCCGCAGCCGACGCATGGCGGCCGGCCATGGGCGTCACCCGGAGCGCCCGCCGAGGGCCAACCCCTCCACGGTCGACAGCCGACTCTGCGGCGGGCCCCGGTAGCCGTCGAGGCGCTGGTTGGTGGGAGGCTCCGGTCCGCAGACCGGCGCAAGACTTTGCCGCGCCCGCCGGTTTAGGATAGGGCCCGCTGACGCCGGCTGCCGGGGGCCGGCTTTGCATCAGCCGTCGCACCCTTGCCGGACTCAGAGCCATGACCGAGCTGCTGCTCACCGCGATCACCGCCGGCGCCCTGATTTGGGGGGTGGTGATCTACAATCTGCTGGTGCGCGACAAGAACCGGGTCCTCGCCGCCTGGAGCGACATCGATGTCCAGCTCAAACGCCGCCACGATCTGATTCCCAAGCTCGTGGATGCGGTCAAGGCCTATGCGAGCTACGAGAGCGGCCTGGTGGAGGAGATGACCCGGCTGCGGGCCGACGCCGCGCGCACCGAGGATCCCTCCGAGAAGGGTCGCCTGGAAGGCGAGCTGAGCGGGCGGGTGCGCACTCTGGTCGCCGTGGCCGAGGCCTATCCGGATCTCAAGGCCAGCGGCCAATACCTCGATCTCCTGCGGCAGCTAACGGATGTCGAGAACCATATCCAGTATGCGCGGCGCTACTACAACGGCGCGGTGCGCAACCTCAACGTGCGCATCGAGTCCTTTCCCGACATGATCGTCGCGCGGGCGTTGCGCTTCCGGCCAGCCCGTTTCTTCGAGCTGGAGACCGCCACCGAGGGCGGGCCGTCCGGGATCTGATGAGGACCGCAGCGTTCATACTCGCCGTCGTCGCCCTGTTGGGCCCGGGCCCCGCCGCGGCCACCGAGCGGATCCTCGACTATCACAGCGCCATAGACGTGCTGGAGACCGGCGCCATGGTGGTCACCGAGCGCATCCGGGTGCAGGCCGAAGGCGACCAGATCCGCCGCGGGATCTACCGGGACTTCCCTCTCAGCTACCGGGATCGGACCGGTAATCGCTACGAGGTGGGCTTCGAGCTCCTGGGTGTCGGGCGCGACGGCCGCCCCGAGCCCCACCATACCGAGCGCATCACCAACGGCATCCGGATCTACGCAGGCGAGAAGGGCCGGAGCCTGCCCCCGGGCGAGCATACCTACACCTTCCACTACCGCACCGACAGGCAGCTCGGCTTCTTCGACGACCACGACGAGCTCTACTGGAACGTCACCGGCAACGACTGGGCCTTCCCGATCGAGCAGGCCAGCGCCCGGGTGACCCTGCCCGCCGACGTGCCCCCGGCCGAGATCCGCACCGACGGCTACACGGGCCGGCAGGGCGGGCATGAAAAGGCCTATACCTCGGACGTGGACGCAGGCCCCTCCGTGCGCTTCCAGACCGTCGTGCCCCTGGGGCCCAAGGAAGGCCTCACGCTGGTGGTGGCGTGGCCGAAGGGCTACGTCCACGAGCCCACTGCCGGAGAACGCCTCGGCTGGATGCTCGCCGACAACCGCGAGGCCCTGGCCGCACTCGTCGGCATCGCGCTGGTCCTGGTGTACTACCTCGCCGTCTGGCGGTCGGTGGGCCGGGACCCGCAGGCCGGGGTGACCATACCCCAGTACGAGCCCCCCGAGGGCTTCTCGCCGGGTGCGGCGCGCTTCATCCGCCTCATGGGCCACGACCACAAGGCCTTCGCCACCGCACTGGTCAACCTGGCGGTGCTGGGCTACCTGGAGATCGACGAGACGGCCAGGGGCGCGTTCACGTTGCGCAAGACGGGCCGGGCGCTCGCGGGGCGCGTCGGGCCCGGTGAGGCGGCCGTGGCCAGCGCCCTGTTCGGGGACGGCGGGACGAGCTTCGATCTGGCCCAGCGAAACCACAAGCGCATCGCCCGGGCGATCAAGGCCCACAAGCGCGCGCTGCGACGCCACTACGAGAAGACGTACTTCCTCACCAACGGCTCCTATTTGCTGCCGGGCGTGGCGCTGTCCCTCGCCACGGTGGCGGCCGCCATTCTGATGGTGCCGGGCGGCGAGACCAGGGCGCTCTCGGCCTTCCTGAGCCTGTGGCTCAGCATCTGGACGCTGGTCGTGGCGGCCCTGGTGGTCGGGGCCTACAGGGCGTGGCGGGGCGCGAGCGGCGTCGGCGACTACGGCAAGGCCCTCATCGCGACCCTGTTCGCGCTCCCCTTCCTGGGCTTCGAGCTCGCCGCCCTGTTCATGTTCGGCACCCAGGCATCGGTCTGGGTCCTCATCGCCCTCTTCACCCTGCTGGCTGTCAACTACGGCTTCTACGAGTGGATGAAGGCGCCGACGCTGGCGGGACGCCGGCTGATGGACGGCCTGGACGGCTTCCGCCTCTACCTCTCCCTGGCGGAGAAGGACGAGCTCGAGTTCCGACACCCGCCCCAGAAGACCCCCGAGCTGTTCGAGCGCTATCTGCCCTTCGCCATGGCCCTGGACGTTGAGCAGGCCTGGGCCGAGCGCTTCGAAGGGGTGCTCGCTCGCGCCCAGGCCGACGGCAGCTACCAGCGCCCCGTGTGGTATCGCGGCGACAGCTGGCGCCACGGGAGCCTGAGCGGCTTTACCTCCGCCGTCGGGGGTGCGCTCGCCGGTGCCGTGGCGTCCTCCTCCAGCGCCCCCGGATCCTCGTCCGGCATGGGCGGCGGCTCCTCGGGAGGCGGCGGTGGAGGGGGCGGTGGAGGCGGCTGGTGAGCCAGTGTCCCGCCCCGCAAGGGCGTGGCTCCCCGGGCGCACGGCCCCGTCGCACTGGTCTGGATCGGCGCCGGCCGGTGACGCGCCCGCGCGCCTTGCCATCCGTCCCGTCCAGCCCCGCTGAGGGGCGGGCAATTCGGAGACACTGTGGGAGCCCCATGATGAGACAGCTAGCCCACAACCTGCCCAGGGCGGCCGCCGTCGCCCTCGCGGCGCTGCTGCACACGAACACCCTCGCGCAGGACCGCCAGGGCGCGCCGACCGTGCCGATCTCGGGCGAAGGCTCCGCCTTCGTCGTCCTGGACCGGCCGTGTCTGCAGGAGGCCGGGCTGCGTCACGGAATGCTCTCGAAGGAGGTCTTCGGGCTGCCCGCGGAGCTCTACCTGAACGCCATAGACCGGAAGCTGGAGCGAACCTACGGCCTCTACCAGCCCCGGAGCGAGGACGGCATCGCGCCCGGAGGTCGCGTTACGCTCGAGATGGTGCTCGACGCCGACGGCGGCCTGTGCGGCTACCGGGATCTCACGCCCGGCGTGCATCCCGGGGTGGTCGAGGCCGCCGTGCGGCACCTGCAGGCCAGCGCCCCCTTTCCCCCGCTGCCGCCGAACGTGAGCGAGCGACTCGATGCCGCTCACATAATCCAGAGTTGGGCCTATGCGGCCCGCGTGACCAGCGAGGCGGCGCGCCACCGGCTGCAGCTCTACGGTGCCGGCGGGACCCACAGCCGCGACGGCGGCGCGCGCTACGAGCTGGCGATCCCGCTGCCCTGACACCTGGCGGGTCGCAGTCCCGGATGATGCCCGACCGCATCCGTGCGACGCTTGCCGCCGCCGGGACGGGGCCCGCACCGAGCGCGGCGCGACGGCGCCCCGACCCGGCTGACCGTCTCTCCACCGAGCTGGCCGTCGCCGGCACCGGAGCGCCGGGTTGCAGAACGACCACCCGCGGGCCTGGTCGAGATGGTGGACGCCTGTGCGGGGCCAACCGGAGCGGTCCTTCCAGGCACTCGTCGACGTAGAGGAAAGAACGGGTCTGCTCACCGTCTCCCCAGGTCCCGATCACGTCGCCACCGTCCTTCGGTATGGCGACCTTGCGGCAACCGCCCGCTTGAGCATGTTCAGGTCGATCATGCCGGAATTGTGGATGATGCGCGGGGCCGCTCAGATAGCGGGCGGGACGGAGAGCGGTTGCGGTCGCCCCGGCCATGCGCCCCTTCGCTCACTCCCGTTCGGCTGGCAGCTCCGAGCACAGGATCGATACGGCTCTCATGCGCCCTGGCAACACCGACAGCATCTTGCCCGCTGTCTAGTGCTCGGTCCCATACAAATCGTTTGCTTCAGAGCCCTTCCCATGGGCCAAGGCAAGGCGCGTCCCGCAGGGAATGGTGATCCCATTGCCAAGGGGCGCAACGCAGCATTGGCCCATGCGAGGGGCTTGCGTAGGACGAG
>JASFUT010000096.1:0-10491 GCA_050050175.1 Chromatiales bacterium | reverse complement strand
ATTCAGCTTGTTATAAGCACACATTTAGTATAGTAAAATAAACCTATTTTATGCCATGCCCTGAAAGAATGTTTGGCTATCCCGCTGGTACTTCTTTATCTTTACGGGCCCTAAGGCGCAAAGGCGCCCGCTCCGGCCTGCAGGCGCCGGTCGAGCCAGCGATCGCCCGAGGGCCGAGGGCGGCCGATTTTCGCCGCGTCACCCGCCGGCGCGCCAAACTGTTCACTGCAGTGAAACGAGGAGACGAGCACCATGCCCACGTTTGTGCGTACTGAGAAGTGCGATGGCTGCAAGGGCCAGGACAAGACCGCCTGCATGTATATCTGCCCGCACGACCTGATGCGCCTGGACCAGGATGGCAATGAGACCGGTCACGCCATGAAGGCCTACAACCAGGAGCCCGAGCAGTGCTGGGAGTGCTACTCCTGTGTGAAGATCTGCCCCCAGAGCGCCATCGAGTCCCGCCCCTACGCGGACATCGTGCCCCTGGGCGCCTCCGTGCAGCCCTTGCGCGGCATCGACTCCATCATGTGGACCATCAGATTCCGCAACGGAACCATGAAGCGGTTCAAGTTCCCCATCCGCACCACCCCCGAAGGCTCCATCGACCCTTATGGCGACAAGCCCGAGGCCGACATCGCGAACATCGACAAGCCCGGCTTCTTCGTGGATAGCAACGGCTACCGCGCCGGCGATCCCAGCGAGCTGATCCGCGTGTAATCCGGTTTCAGACACTCGTTCCGACGGTCTAGAGAGCATCCCTTCGAGGTAAGAGCATGGCTGGAGAATTCGGAAACCCGGAAGTCATCGAGGAAGAGGTCGACATCCTCATCATCGGCGGCGGCATGGCCGCGTGCGGCGCGGCGTACGAGATCGGCCCGTGGGTCGACGCGGCCAAGAAGGCCGGCACCGCAATCAAGGTGAAGCTGGTCGACAAGGCCGCCATGGACCGCTCCGGCGCCGTGGCCCAGGGCCTGTCCGCCATTAACACCTACATCGGTGACGACAAGGATCCGGCCGACTACGCCCGCATGGTGTCCAACGACCTGATGGGGATCACCCGCGACGACCTGACCTACGACCTGGGCCGCCACGTTGACGCATCGGTGCACCTGTTCGAGGAGTGGGGCCTGCCGATCTGGAAGACCGACGAGAACGGCGAGCGCCACGACGGCTCCAAGGGCCTGCCCGCCCTGAAGGACGGCGGCAAGCCGGTGCGCACGGGCAAGTGGCAGATCATGATCAACGGCGAGTCCTACAAGTGGATCGTCGCCGAGGCCGCCAAGAAGGCGCTGGGCACCGACAACATCCAGGAGCACGTGTTCATCGTCAAGCTGGTCAACGACAAGAACGATCCGAACCGCGTGGCCGGTGCGGTCGGCTTCTCAGTGCGTGACCACCAACTCTACGTGTACAAGTTCAAGGCCTGCCTGTTGGTGTGCGGCGGCGCCGTGAACATCTTCCGTCCGCGCTCCGTGGGCGAGGGCACCGGCCGCGCCTGGTACCCCGTCTGGAACGCCGGCTCCACCTATGCCATGGCCGCCGAGGCCGGCGCCGAGCTGACCATGATGGAGAACCGGTTCGTGCCGAACCGCTTCAAGGACGGCTACGGCCCGGTGGGTGCCTGGTTCCTGCTTTTCAAGTCCAAGGCCACCAACGCCTTCGGCGAGGTCTACATGGAGACCAACAGGGAGCTCCTGAACGACTACCCGCCCTACGGCCAGGCCACAGTCCCCTCCGCCTGCCTGCGCAATCACCTGATGCTGAAGGAGATGCGCGAAGGTCGCGGGCCGATCTGGATAGACACGGTGACCGCGCTGGCGAACCTGCGCGAGACCCTGTCTCCCCGCGAGGCCAAGCACCTCGAGGCCGAGGCCTGGGAGGACTTCCTCGACATGTGCATCGCCCAGTGCGGCATCTGGGCGGGCGAGAACATCGAGCCGGAGAAGAGGAACTCCGAGCTGATGCCCACCGAGCCCTATCTGCTCGGCTCGCACTCCGGCTGCTGCGGCATCTGGGTGTCGGGCCCCGAGGATCTCGGTGCGCCGACCGAAGAGGAGCACGGCGAAAAGGGCAGGATCCCCGAGCACCTGCCTTCCGGCTGGAGCTGGGGCTACCGCTCCATGACCACGGTCAAGGGCCTGTTCACCGCCGGCGACGGCGTCGGCGCCTCGGGCCACAAGTTCTCCTCCGGCTCCCACGCCGAAGGTCGGCTGGCCGCCAAGGCGATGGTCAAGTTCGCGATCGACAACAAGGACTGGACGCCCGAGCTCGACACCAGCGTGGACGAGCTGATCGAGGAGATCTATCGTCCCGTACGGAACTACCTCGAGCACAAGGACTACACCACGGCCATCGACATCAACCCGCACTACATCACCCCCAAGATGCTGCAGACCCGCCTGCAGAAGGTCATGGACGAGTACGTGGCGGGCGTGGCGACCTACTACACCACCAACGCGCACATGCTGGAGGTTGCCGAGGGCAAGCTGGAGATGCTCAAGGAAGACGCCCTGAAGATGCGCGCCAAGGACCTCCACGAGCTGCTGAGGGCCTGGGAGAACTACCACCGCATCCTCACCGCCGAGGCCCACATGAAGCACATCCAGTTTCGCGAGGAGTCCCGTTATCCGGGCTTCTACTACCGGATGGACAAGAACTTCATCGACGAGGACAACTGGAAGTGCTTCGTGAATTCCGTGTACGACAGGAACACCAAGCAGTGGAAAGTGTTCAAGCGTGCTCACACCGATATCGTGGACAAGTCCAAGCTGTTCAAGTGAGCTAGTGCTCGGTCCCACACAAATCGTTCTATTCCGCTTCAACCACCGCGGATATGGCTGTCCGGGTGTTCTATAATCAACCGCTTGGAAGCGATCGCTGCGGCCGCACGACTCTGCCGGGCAGCCCGGCCCGGCCGCACGGACACGCCGATGACCGAGAAGTTCGACATTCCCTACAAGAGCGGCATGGTGCCCAGGATGCTGGAGCCGGAATCCAAGCTCCGCTTTCGCTGCTACAAGGGGATTTCCTGCTTCAACGCCTGCTGCAGACACGCGGATGTCACTCTGGCTCCCTACGACATCATCCGGCTGAAGGGGCGTCTGGGCATGGGCTCACCCGAGTTCCTAAAGCGGCACACCGTCCCCTTTCAGATGGACGCCCAGGGCGTGCCGGGAGTCAAGCTCAAGACCGACGACACGGGTACCTGCCTGTTCATGGACGCTGAAGCGGGGTGCACGGTGTACGAGGACCGTCCCACCGCCTGCCGCTACTACCCGGTGGGCCTGCTGACCATGAAGCCGGCGGATGTCCCGTCGGACAGGCAGAACTACTTCCTCATCCAGGAGGCGCACTGCAAGGGACACCTTGAGGACCGGGAGCTGACGGTCGAAGAGTATCGCGAGGAGCAGGGCGTCAAGGCCTACGACGACCTCAGCCGCGAGTGGTATCAGATCATGCTCAAGAAGAAGTCGGCGGGCCCCGCCGTCGGCCAGCCTTCGGAGATGAGCCTCCAGGTCTTCTTCATGGCCTCCTACGACATCGACCGCTTCCGCCGCTTCGTGATGAGCGACAACTTCCGCGCGGTGTACGACCTGGAGGAGGGCTTCTACGAGTCGGTGGCCGGGGACGATATCGCTTTGCTGCGGTTCGCGTACACCTTCCTCAGGCAGGTGTTGTTCGGGGAGCGGAGCATCCCCGAGCACGAGGGCGCGTGGGATAGGCGGATGCAGGAGCGCAAGGAGGTCTGGGAGGCCCGCGCCAAGGCGGAGATCGAGCGCCGCAACGCCGAGCGCGAGAACGCCATGCGCGACGCCACCTGAGGCGTAGGGGCAGGACTTGTCCTCCGTTGCCCTCCTGCGAGGGCCACGGCGGCGGGTAGGCTGCAGACGGGTCCAACCCCGAGGGGACTGGATCACCCTGGATGCCTTCCCCTGTCGGCTCCGCCGCTCGGCTCACGGACCTCTCCGCCCGCGCTGGCGACGGATTCCCGGCTGTCCGGCGATCTGACGACATAGAACACCCCGGCATCCACCGCCGATACCCGGACACGCGTCCCGGCCTCTATCCCGCCGCGGCAGAGCTCCGGATCGGGGCGCACCTCCCAGGTGATCCCGGAGTAGGCGGCAGTGGACCTGGTGGTATCGTCGATGGTGTCAGCCAGGATGAACTCGTGGCCGATGAGGTCGCTGGTGCGGTCACGCTCGGGTGCCTGGCTGCCGTGCTGCAGCCGCAGCAGGGGCTTCCACAGCACAAGGCTGCTGACCGCGGCGCCGATGCCGAAGCCGGCGATGCCCGCCGTCCAGGTCTCCGGCAGCACGCCCAACGCCATCAGGATGCCCGTGACCAGGGCGCCGATGGAGCCGAACAGCAGCACGCCGGAGGTGAACCCCAGGGCCAGGGCCTCCACCGCCAGAAGCGCAAAGCCCACGAACATCCAGAATTCGGCCTGGTGGCCGTCGACGTAGGCGATCACGGACATGGCCCTAGGCGCTGTCCCCGGCGCCGGCCTTGTTCTGCAGGGTCCCGACAATGGACATGACGCCGGCCACCAGGGACCCGGCTTCGGTCTGCTGGTCGGGCATCAGCACCACCGTGGATTCCTTGGCGATGGCCTGCTTCGCGGTGATGGCGTTGCCGGCCAGCTCGTACTGAATGGCCTTCTGGCCCGCAGGGGTGTCGGCGGTCTCGCCGATGGTCTGGATCGCCGCGGCCTTGGCCTCGGCCACCGCGGTGATGGCCCGGGCCTCGCCTTCCGCCCGCAGGATCTGCTGCTCTTTGTCGGCCTCGGCCGCCAGAACCACCGCCCGCTTCTCGCCCTCCGCCACATTGATCTGGGACTGACGATGTCCTTCGGATTCCAGGATGGTTGCGCGCTTCTCGCGCTCTGCCTTCATCTGGCGTTCCATGGCGTCCAGCACGCTGCGCGGCGGGTCGATGTCCTTGATCTCGTAGCGCATCACCTGGACGCCCCAGGGCGCTGCCGCCTCGTTGATGGACGACACGATGGCGGCGTTCAGCATGTCGCGCTCCTCGAAGGTCTTGTCCAGCTCCATCTTGCCGATCTCGGAACGCATGGTGGTCTGGGCCAGCTGGGCCACCGCGAAGTGGTAGTCTTCCACACCGTAGCTTGCCTTGTAGGAATCCAGCACCTTGAGGTAGAGCACCCCGTCCACGGTGAGGGAGATGTTGTCCCTGGTGATGGCGGCCTGCCCCGGCACGTCGATGGCCTGCTCCTTCAGGGTCCGGCGGTAGGCCACCTTGTCGATGACGGGTGCCACGAAGTTGAGACCCGCCGTCATGGTCTTGAGATACTTCCCGAAACGCTCCACGACGAAGGTGGTGTTATGGGGCACAAACTTGACGCTGGACTTCAGCACCACCAGCGCCACCACCGCGAGCCCGGTCCAGAAGTTGAAAACCAGGCCCAGCAGGCCGTCCATCGCGTCACCCATGGGGATTCTCCTCGATTCTTGATTGGTCGACTGACCGGCGGCCGCAGCGACCGTGCCTGCCGCCTTTATATCCCAGCGTCCCCCTTTTTGTAAGCTTACCCGGCCACCGGGTGAACGGCGGTAGTCGGGTCATACGTCGGCCTCGATCATCCCCGCCTGCACGTCTGCCCGTCACAGATCCCGCCGTCCGGCCACCAGGCCATCGTATGGAGGCCGCTCCAGGGGTTTGCGGGACCTTGCGATGGAGCGGAGGGGGGAGCCCTTGCGGGCGGGATCGGCTGAATCTCAGGGGTGAGCCGGGAAGAGAAAACGCCACTTAACGTGGCGTTTTCCCGGCGAACGCCCGGCCCCGGGCGGGCGGGCCGGGCGGCGCTGCAGGGACGTATCCGAGCTACTTTGCCAGGGTCTCGAGCTTCTTGGCGCGAATGATCTGCCCATCCAGCGCCGCGTCCCTGGCGTTGCGCCCGAAGGCCACGGACATGAGCGTGGAGTAGTACACCACCGGCATCCTGAACCTGGTGCCGTAGGTGTCGTTGATCTGGTCCTGATAGATCTCCACGTTCATCTGGCACACCGGGCAGGGGGTGACGATCACGTCCGCGCCGTGATCGTAGGCCGACTCGATGATGTCCTTGATCATCTCCTGGGACTTGGCGGGCTCGGAGAACGCCAGCGCGCCTCCGCAGCACTGCACCTTCTTCTCATAGTCGGGCACCGAGTCACCGCCCAGGGTGTCAACGAGCTTGTCCAGGTACCTGGGGTTCTCGTAGGACTCGCCGGCGATGCCGAACGGGCGGTTGGTCTGACAGCCCACGTAGCCTGCGATCCTGATGCCCTCCAGGGGCTTCTTCACCTTGGACCGGATGGCGTCGTAGCCCAGGTCCTCGACCAGCACCTCGCACATGTGCTTGATCGGCGTGTCGCCCTTGAACTTCAGCCCCGCCTCGGCCAGCGCCTCGTTGGCCTCGGCCAGCAGGCTCTCGTCTTCGTGGAGCCGCTCCCGGGTCTCCCGCGTGGCGAGCCAGCAGGCGGCGCAGGTGGCGACGATCTCCTGCCCGGGATTGTGCTCCTCGGAAAGGGCGATGTTGCGCGCCGAAAGTGCCAGCCGGGGCAGCTCGCCGCCGCCGGCATAGCCGATGGAGGCCGAGCAGCAGTTCCAGTCCGGGATGTCGTTCAGCTTGACGTCCAGCTCTTCGCACATCGTCCGGACCGAGACGAGGTAGTTGGAAGAGGATGCACCCTTCTGGGAGGAGCACCCCGGGTAAAAGGAGTATTCACGGGTTGCCATATGGATGCCTCCTCACTTCGTTCCGTGCCGGGCGATGCGGGCGTCTTCGAGCTCCTGGGCCTTCTTGACCATCTTCTGGAATCCCGAGACGTCCTTGATCGAGTGACCCCCGCTGATCTCCATCGGGTTCATTCTCTTTGTCCTGACCATGCCGAGGCCGATGTCCTTCATCTTCAGCGACGTCTTCACGCCCTCGGAGAATCCGTTCATGAAGTAAAGGCTCAGGCCCAGCTTGAGCTCGTTGACCCGCCCCTTCTTCATGAGGTTGTCCCAGAACAGCTGGGAGAATTTCATGGTGGGCTGTCCCCTGGGCGCCATGCCGAGGCGTTTCGAGTAATGCGCGAGGCCATGCATGATGTGGGTGATCGGAAGCCCGCGGGGGCAGCGCACGATGCAGCTGTAGCAGGAGGTGCACATCCAGGCGGAATCGGACTGCAGGACCTCGTCGCGCCTGCCCGCCCGGATCAGCATGAAGATCTCGTGGGGCGGGTGCTCCCAGTGCTCGCCGAGGGGGCAGGAGCCCGAGCACACGCCGCACTGCATGCACATCTTCACCCACTCGCCCTCTTCCACGTTCGCCTCGACCTCTCTCAGGAAGTCGTTGCGGTATTTCCCGGTCGTCGCTCGGTTCATTTCGCTCATCGTCTCTTCTCCATATAGAAGCGCTCGGCCGCCGCGACTGGCGCCCCGGTCCTGACCGCTCCTACATCAGAACTTGAAGGGACTCATGCCGATCTCTTCGATCTTTGCGGCCATTTCGTTGACGAGCCGCGGGGCGCGGTCGATGTCGGTAATGGCCACCTCATGCACCACCACGCGCTCCTCCTCCAGGGTGAGTTGCTGGAGAGTGTCGCCGACCTTGCGCATACGCTCCGCGGCGAGGGCCGAGCCCTTGACGTAGTGGCACTGGTAGTCCGAATCCCGCCGGCAGCCCATGAGCACGACCCCGTCGTAGCCGCTGTTCATGGAGTCGGTGATCCATGACATGCTCACCGACCCGAGGCAGCGTACCGGGATGACCCGGGCCCAGGGCGACATCTCCTTTCCCGACATGGCGGCCTGGTCGAGGGCGGGGTAGGCGTCGTTCTCGCACGCCAGCACCAGGATCCGGGGCTTCCCGTCGGACTCGTCGGGGATGTCGCAGTTCTTGATCTGCTGGCCGACGGTGTCGATGGAGTAGTTGTCGAACGAGATGACGCGGACCGGGCAGGCGCCCATGCAGGTCCCGCAACGGCGGCAGCGGGATTCGTTGAACACGGGATAGCGCATCTCGTCCTCGTTGATGGCGCCGAAGGGGCATTCCACCGTGCAGCGCTTGCACTGGGTGCAGCCTTCCTTGCGGAACTTCGGGTAGCTCAGGTCGCCCACCCGCGGATGCACCCCGGAGCCCCCGGCCGCGTTCACCGCCGCCTGGATCGCCTTTAGCGCCGCCCCCGTGGCATCGTCGCGGGCCTGCCCGATGTCCATGGGCCGGCGCACCGGCCCCGTGGCATAGATGCCGGTCCGCCGCGTCTCGTATGGAAAGCAGATGAAGTGCGAGTCGGCGAAGCCATGGCGCAGGTGCGGCAGGTCGGTGCCCTGGCGGTAGTCCAGGTTCAGCACGGACGGCGGGGCGCTCTGGAGCTTGGCCAGGGCCGCCTCGCGCTCCTCCTCGTCCGCGGCCTCCTCCACCGCCAGCTGGGCATAGGGATCGGGTCCGGTGTTGGCGACCATGCCGGTGGCCAGAACGACCATGTCGAACTCCGCTTCCACCTCGTCGTCCAGGATAAGATCCCTGAAGCGGACCTTGGGGCTGGTGCCCGGCTCGATTGCGGAGACCTCGCCCTTGGTGAAGATGATCTGCTGCTTCTGCCCGTAGCGGTAGAAGTCCTCGCCGGCGGCGCCGGGCGTGCGCAGGTCCGTGTACAGCACGGTGGTGTCGCAGTCCGGGTTCTGCTCCTTGAAGTAGAGCGCCTGCTTGATCGAGGTCGTGCAGCAGAAGCCTGAGCAGTAGGGCAGGTGGCCCTCCTTCTTCGAGCGCTGACCGGCGCACTGCACGAAGGCGACGTTCTTGACCTCCTTGCCGTCGGAGGGGCGCTTGATCGGGCCGCCGGCGGCCGCTTTGGCGAGCTTCTCCAGCTCCAGGTTGGTGACGACGTCAGGTGACTTGCGGTAGGCGAACTCGGGCAGCTTGCTGGCGTCATAGGGCGTGAAGCCCGAGGCCTGGATGATGGCGCCGAAGTTCTCGGTCTTGGTGGAGCCGGACTCCGTGGTGACGTCCGCCGAGAACCGCCCGGGCGCCCCCGAGGTTCGGGTGATGGTGCTGTTAACGTGCACCTCGATCCGGTCGTTTCCCTCGACCCGCTTGATCAGGTCCGCCACGCCGGTGTCCTCGAGCTGCGCGTAGGGCGAAAGGCTCGGCGCCTTCTTGTAGAGCTGCCCGCTGTGCCCGCCGAGCTCGCCGGCCTTCTCCACCAGGGTGACGGGGAAACCGGCCGCCTCCGCCTCGAGCGCCGCGCTCATGCCGCTGACGCCCCCGCCGACCACCAGGATGCGCTTGTTGAGCGCCTGCTCGCCGGACGGTGTCGGGCGGGTCATGAAGCGCAACTCGGCGCTGGCCATGCGCACGTAGTCGTCGGCCATCTCCTGGGTGGTCTCCCGGTGCTCGTCGGTGTCCGGGCGCAGCCAGATGACGCCCTCGCGCAGGTTGGCCCGCGACAGCGCCACGTCGGAGAAGTTGAACGCCTCCACCTTGGCGCGCCGCGAGCAGGCGGCGATCATCACGTGGGTCACGCCCTCCTTGTCGATGTCGTCGCGGATCAGCCGCACGCCCTCCTTGCTGCACAGCATCTCGTGCTGCCTGCTGAGGTTCATCTTGCCTTCGCGGGTGGCGATGGTCTCGAGCTGGCCGGCGTCCAGACGGTCGCCGATCCCGCACCCGGTGCAGATGTATGCGACAAATTTCTTGTCATCAGCCACGGTTCAACCCTCCGTTCCCGCAACCCGGTTGACTACCTGAATGGCACGAAGCGCCGCGCCCGTGGCGTGCTGCACCGCCCGGTTCACGTCGAGTGCGTCGGACGCCGTGCCGGCGGCGAAGATCCCGCCGTTGGCGTCGTCGGGCTCGATGAAGCCCTCTTCGTTCAGCTTGATCTCGACAGGGAAGCTGGAGCGGTCGACGCTCGGCTCCATGCCGATGGCGAGCACCACCAGGTCGTAAACGTTGGCGTAGCGGTGACAGCCTTCGGTATCCACGCCGTTGAGAACCGGGCTGGCGGTCTCCTTGTCCTCGGTGATGGAGGCCACCTTGGACCGGATGAAGGTGACCTTCTCGTTGGACTTGACCTTCTGGTAGAAATCCTCGAAACGGTCGATGGCGCGGATGTCGATGTAGTAGATGCTCACCTGGGCGTCGTCAGCGAAGGCATCGGTGACATAGGTGGATTGCTTGAGCGAGGCCATGCAGCAGATCCGCGAGCAGTGCAACAGATGGTTCCGGTCACGCGAGCCTGCGCACTGGATGAATGCGACGCTCCTCGCGTCTTTCCCGTCCGACGGGCGGATTATCCTGCCGCCGGTGGGGCCGTTGGGATCGGCCAGTCGCTCGAATTCCAGGCTGGTGACCACGTTCGGGATGCGCCCGTACCCGTAGGGCTGGATCTTGGCGGCGTCGTAAGGCCTCCAGCCGGTGGCCCAGACCACGGCGCCCACGTTGAAGCTGACCTCTTCCTCCTGCATGTCCAGGTCGACTGCGCCGTACTTGCACGC
>JASFUT010000095.1:0-10736 GCA_050050175.1 Chromatiales bacterium | reverse complement strand
TTACATTGTTACTTCATTGTTACTTGCCATTCTGGCGCCTCGACGCCGATACGTCAGGGTGAGGAGGAGTCCATCCCATTGCTTACCGATCAGGGAGAGGATGGAGCTTGGAACGCCGCATTCAGGCTTGAAATTGCAGGCCTGGGACAGCGCGGCCCTGCACGGGCTTCTCGCGCGCCGCCGCGCCCACGCCCTTGGATCTTGTAGGCGAAGATCCCCGCCTGAGCGATCTTGCGCGACGGGGACGGACCGCGTTCGTGGGGCTGTTGAGAGACCTGTCGGGCTCCGACGGGGCCCGCCTGGATGCCCGAGCCCGCCCTCTCGAAGGAAGGGGCCGTCTCACGGAGGTCGTAGAGGAAATGCGGATAGCCCGCATGCCCATAGCGGGCGGCGCATCGGACTCGATGGAGCCGCCCCCTCAGACCATCGTCTGCTTTTCCCCCCGCAGCACCTTGATCTGAAACAGCGTATTCCGCTCCTCCTCCTCCAGAGACGACTGGATGAAGCGGATGGTGTTCCGGTAGCGGGGGATGATGTTGTACTTCAGGGCGTTGACGCGCTTCTGGGCCTTGCGCTGCTCGGCGATGAGGCGGCCCAGCGCCATCTCGGACTCGCCCAGGCGGGCGAGCAGGAGGGCCGCCTCGGTCATGGCCCGGCGGGCCTCGTCGAAGATGGAGTCCACGCCCATGAGGCCCACGGGCTTGAGCTCCAGGCGGCGGGCCTCCACGGAGGGGTGCTGCACGCCCAGGCTGCTGCGCGGGAGGACGTCCACGGCGATGGTCGGCTCGGTCCCGAGCGCGGCCTGCTGAAGCCCCCGGCCGCCCATGCGCATCTGGGTGACGGACAGTGCCCGGTAGGCCTGGGCGAGGGCGTCGCGGGTCTGCCCGCGCAGCTCGCGGTAGACTGCGATGCGTTCGTAGACCAGGCGGGTGAGCAGGTCGCGCTTGCGCTCGAGGAGCGAGTGGCCGTCCTCCAGGAAGCGCTCGTGCTTGCGGAGCTTGAGCAGGTTGCTCTTGGTGGGGGCGACCTTGATGAGCTGCTGGGCCATGGGCGTGCGGGGTCGGTCAGTCGCCGCTTCGGTGGTACTTGGCGAGATCGGTCTCGTTGACCCGGGTGAGCTCCTCGTTGGGGAACATGCTCAGCAGCTCCCAGGCCAGGTTCAGGGTCTCGATGATGCTGCGGTCCTCGTCCTCACCCTGGCCGACGAAGCGCTCGTCGAACTTGTCGGCAAATTCGAGGTAGCGCCGGTCGCGCTCGGAGAGCTCGTCGGCGCCGATGATCGAGGCGAGGTTGCGGGTCTCCTGGGCCCGCGCGTACATGGCGTAGAGCTGGCTCGCGACGCGGGGGTGATCCTCGCGGGTGTCGTCCTTGCCGATGCCGTCCTTCATCAGGCGGGACAGCGACGGCGAGATGTGCACGGGCGGGTAGACGCCCTGGTTGTACAGGTCCCGCGAGAGAACGATCTGGCCCTCGGTGATGTATCCGGTGAGGTCCGGGATCGGGTGGGTGATGTCGTCGCTCGGCATGGTCACGACGGGCACCAGGGTGATGGAGCCGTGGCGGTTGTGGATGCGCCCGGAGCGCTCGTAGATCTCCGCCAGGTCGGAGTACAGGTAGCCCGGGTATCCCTTGCGCGCGGGCACGTCGCCCTTGGCGGTGGCGACCTCGCGCAGGGCCTCGGCGTAGTTGGTCATGTCGGTCATGACCACCAGCACGTGACGGTCGAGGTCGAAGGCGAGGTACTCGGCGGCGGTCAGCGCGAAGCGGGGAAGGGCGAGGCGTTCCACCGGCGGGTCGTCCGCCAGGTTGATGAACATGACCACGTTGCCCAGCACGCCCGAGGAGGCGAACTCCTCCTGGAAGAAGTGGGCGTCGGCATAGGAGACGCCCATGGCGGCGAAGACGATGGAGAAGCTGCTCTCCTCGTCCACCAGCTTGGCCTGGCGCACGATCTGGGCTGCGAGGCGGTTGTGGGGCAGGCCGGAGGAGGAGAAGATCGGCAGCTTCTGGCCGCGCACCAGGGAGTTCAGCCCGTCGATGGTGGACACCCCGGTCTGGATGAACTCCCGCGGATAGGTGCGCGCGGCCGGGTTGATGGCGGAGCCCGCCACGGCCCGGCGCAGCTGGGAGATGATGGGCGGGCGGTCGTCCCGCGGCTGGCCGATGCCGTCGAAGATGCGTCCCAGGATCTCGGGCGAGAGGGAGAGCTCCAGCGGCTCGTCAAGGAAGCGCACCCATGCGGACTCCAGGTCAAGGCCCTCGGTGCCCTCGAACACCTGGATGAGGACCTCCTCGGTGGACGTGCGGATCACCTGCCCGTTGCGGTCCAGGCCGTCGGCCCCGCGGATCTTCACCCGGTCGCCGAAGGCCACGGTGCTGACCTCCCTCACGGTCAGCAGGCCGCCCTGTGCGCGGGCGCAGGTCCGTAACTCCACGCTGCTCATGCGTCTGTCTCCCGGTCTCGCGCGTAGCTCGCTCGCAGCTCGTCGAACGTGGGGATGATCTCCTTGCGGAACGCCTCGATGCGCTCCACCTCGTCGCTGGCGTAGCTCTGCTTGAGCCGCCGGGCCCGGGCCATGATCTCCAGGTCCCGGAGCTCCTGGACGGGCACGCCGAGCTCGATCATCTCCGCGCCCTTGTCGTAGATGGTCAGGGCGATGTCGAGCAGGGCGAACTGCTTCTGCGGCGAGGCGAAGCTGTCGTTGGCCTCCAGAGCACTCTGCTGGAGCACGCCCTCCTTGATCAGGGCGGACCCTTCCAGCACCCAGCGCTGGGCGGGGGAGAGCGCCTCGGGCCCGACGAGGTTGACGATGCGCGAGAGCTCGGCGTCGCGCGCCAGCAGGTTCAGCGCCTGCTTGCGCCGCGCCTCCCAGTGGCCGTCGACCTCGGCCGCCCACCAGCGCGCGGCGTTGGACACGTGTTCGGAGAAGCTGCCCACCCAGTCGATGGCGGGGTAGTGGCGGGCGTCGGCCAGCTCCTTCGACAGGGCCCAGAAGGTCTGGATGATCTCCTTGGTGTGGCTGGTCACCGGCTCGGAGAAGTCGCCCCCCGGCGGGGAGACGGCGCCGATAAGGGTCACCGAGCCCTCGCCGCAGCACAGGCTGTCCACCCGGCCGGCGCGCTCGTAGAAGGCGGCCAGGCGCGAGGCCAGGTAGGCGGGATAGCCCTCCTCGACCGGCATCTGACCCAGCCGTCCGGACACCTCGCGCAGGGCCTCGGCCCAGCGGCTGGTGGAGTCCGCCAGCATGACCACGTCGTAGCCCATGTCCCGGAAGTACTCGGCCAGGGTGATGCCCACGTAGATCGAGGCCTCGCGGGCCACCACCGGCATATTGGAGGTGTTGGCGACCAGAAGGGTGCGGTCCATCAGGGGGCGGCCACTGTAGGGGTCCTTGAGCTCGGGGAAGGTCTCGAGGATGTCCACCAGCTCGTTGCCGCGCTCGCCGCAGCCCACGTAGATGACGATGTCCGCGTTGGACCAGCGCGCCACCTGCTGCTGGACCACGGTCTTGCCCGCGCCGAAGGGGCCCGGCACCGCGGCCTTCCCGCCCTTCATCAGCGGAAAGAAGGTGTCGAGGATGCGCTGTCCGGTGATCAGGGGCTCCACCGGGTGGACGCGCTGGGTGTAGGGCCGCGGCTGTCGGACCGGCCAGCGGTGGTAGAGGCGCAGGCGGTGGACCTCCCCGGCAGAGTCCTTGATGCGGCCGATGGTGTGCTCCAGGGTGTACTCGCCCGCGGGGGCAAGCTCCACCAGCTCGCCGTGCAGATCCGGCGGGACCAGGATGCGGTGTCGCACCAGCTGGGTCTCCTGAACGCTGCCGAGCTCGGCGCCCCCTTGCACGGCCGAGCCGCTGGCCAGCTCCTCGTTCGGCTCGAACGTCCAGGCCTTCTCCCGGTCCAGGGCGGCGATCTGCACGCCCCGCGGGATGTGGTCGCCGGACTCCTCGAACATCAGGGTGAGGGGGCGCTGCACACCGTCGAAGATGCCGCCTATGAGCCCCGGTCCGAGCTCGACGGACAGCGGGAACCCCAGGCCCTCCACGGGCTCGCCGGGACGCACCTGCTCAGTGCTCTCGTAGGACTGGATGACCGCCCGGCGGCCGCTGAGGGCGATGACCTCTCCCGAGAGTCCGAGCCGGCCGATCCGCACCTGCTCGCCGTTTCGGATGCCGGGCAGCTCCGCGACCAGGATGGGGCCGTTGATGTCCTCGATGGTGCCCTTGGAAGCCGCCTCGTTCATGCTCTCGCCTTCAATGGAAGTGAACCGCCAGGCCGCGAACGAGGCCCAGGGGTTGATTGAACAGGCACTCTGTCCCCGGCACGCGCAGACGCTGCAGCCCTCCCCCCTGGGAGTGTGGGCGGTTCGTTCGTCGGTGAACCGGGGACACGCAGCGAAGCGGTGAACGATGATCGATACGGCACGCCCGCCCGGCACCACGCGAGCGACGGATCCCGCGGCAGGCGACCATGGCGTTCTTCATTCCCGGCGACCCCGGCGTCTTGGCGGTTCAAGTTCATGCCGCCTCAAGGCCCCGTCCGGAAGCTGCTCTCGGGGGTCTGGGGCAGGAGCCGTTCCACGATGGTCTGCAGTATCCGGTGGTCGAGGCGCCGCATGCGCCCGTCGAAGGTGTTGTCCACCCGCATGCGGTTGTCCGGCGTGCGCACGAGCAGGCCGCCGAGGCACTCCGGGCACTCGGGGCCGAGCTCGACCTCGCGGTCCGGCACGGCCTCCGCGATGAAGTCCGCCCAGGTCGCCTCGACGGCCTCGTGGTCGCGGCGGTTGAGCTCCACCACCAGGGCGGACCCGGGGATCGCGGCGGCACCCTGGGCGAGGAATTCCCCGAGCAGCTTCAGGTAGCGCTCCCTGTCGTCCATCAGCGCCTTGAAGCGGTCCGCCATGCGCTCGCGCACGCACTGCACCAGCTCCCAGCGCAGGCGGTCCATCTGGGCGTCGAGCCGAAGCTCGTTGGCCTGGACCATGCGCCTGTAGGTGCGCTCGGCCTTGGCCTTGGCCAGCAGCACCTCGCGCTCCTCGCGCAGGTGCAGGCGCTCGTGGGCATCGTCCAGGATGTTCTCGCGCCCGCGCTGGGCACGCTGGCGGTACTCCTCCGCCAGATGGCTGGCGCGCTCGAGAATCGCCGTTTCAAGCTCGGAAACCTTGTCCACGGTCTATCCCCGCTTTTCCAGATCCGCCCCGCCGAGTAGGCTCCGCACCTCCTTGTCGACGGCGCCGCGGAACTCCTCGGGCTCGCGCAGCCTCGGGACCTCCGTTACCACGATTCGCCCCCCCTCGGTGCGGACCTGCCGAAGCCGCGTGCTGCAGCACTGGGAGAGCGAGCCGTCGAGCACCAGGAAGGCGCGGGCCCGCGATTGCAGCAGCTCGCCCAGCACCCGGTCCAGCTCCTGCTCCGAGGCGTCGGGATAGGTCTCGAAGCCGATGAGACGGAAGCCCTCGGTGAGCGCCGCCTCGCCCATGAATATCAGGCGGGTGCCCTCGCGCAGGCCCGCATCGGTGTAGAGATCCTCCGCCGCCATGGCTCAGATCTTGTCCAGCAGCAGGATGCTCATGACCAGCCCGTAGATGGCGATGCCCTCCGCGAGCCCCAGGTAGATCAGGGTGCGCCCGAGAATCTCCGGCTTCTCCGCCAGGGCGGCGAGGGAGGCCGCGCCGATGGGCCCCACGGCGATCCCGGCGGCGATGGTGCTGAACGCCGTGGGCAGACCCACGCCGATGATGGCCAGGCCCAGCCCTACGGACACCTCCGCGGCGGCGGCCTCCCCCAGTATCTCCGGCTGGGCCATGACCTCGCGGGCGCCCAGGAGCAGCAGGCCGAGCTCGGCGCACCCGAACAGCACCAGGTTGCCGATCAGGGTCTGGCGGAAACGCCTTCGTCCCGCGGGCAAGGGCGCGGGGCGCAGCTCCAGATAGACCCCCGTTGCGATCACCCCCAGGATGCCCAGGGTCATCAGACTGATCAGCCAGTACATAGCGTGCTCCTCGTGCAGCGTTTTGCGATTGTCCGGTCAGGCGGCCTGGCCCGCGACGCCCCGCTCGAGCCGGAGGGGCTGGAACTCCCGCCCGTCCCCGGCGAAGTACCGGGAGAAGCCCTCGTAATACTCCAGGCGCAGGGTCTGGATGGTCACTATCGCCCCCTCGAGCACCAGTATGAACAGGTTGCCGAGCACGATGGTGACCCACCGGCCCGTGGTGTCCATCATGTCCGCCAGCGTGAACACGGCAATGGCCAGGGCCACGTGGTTGAGCCCGAAGGCGGCCACGCGCAGGAACGACAGCGTGCTCGAGACGTTTCGCATGACCGCCTCGAAGGTCTCGATGAGCACCATCAGGGCGCGCTCCCCGACGGGCGCCTCGGTCTCTACCCACCGATAGGCGGCCATGGCGCCCAGGGCCCCGAGGGTCAGCACGGCCGGCAGCGTACCGAAACGCTCCTCCGTCAGCCATCCGTGCACGCCCTGGAGCAGGCCCGCGTAGAGGACCAGGTTCATCAGGCCGTTGTCTTCGAAGACGGCGGCGAGCCGGCGCCCCTCCGCCAGACGGTTGTGGACGTTCAGCAGGTTGGCGACCACCAGGAAGGCGATCCCCCAGAACAGCGCGACGCGCAGCATGAGAACCGGGTCGGAGAGGGGGCTCATCCACACCGGGTGGATCAGGTGCTCGAAGCCGAAGATGCTGCCGTAGAGGAAGCCGAAGGCGACGGACGAGAGCCCGGCCATGAAGACGCACAGCCAGACCGTCCCCACCCGGCGGCGAACGGCCAGCGCGGCCAGGGCGATGACCGCGCCGTGACCGATGTCGCCGAACATCATGCCGAACATGAGCACGAAGGTGACGGCGAACACCGAGCTGGGCTCGAACTCCCCGTAGCGGGGGATGCCGTACTGGCGTACGAACAGGCAGAAGGGCCGCAGCGCCCCGGGCATGGCCATGGCGCTGGGGACGATCTGACGCTCCTGCAACTCGGGGTCGCGGGCGTGGATCTGGAACGGATGGCCGAGCCGGCGCCGCAGGGCGCGCTCCATCCGCCCCAGATCCCGGGCCGGCACCCAGCCGCGCACCAGCGACAGGAAGCCGCTGGTACGGGCTGCGGTGTCGATGTGCACGTAGGGCTCCGCCAGGGTCAGGGTCTGGAGGGCCTCCTGCAGGCGCCCGCGGGTGTCGGCCGCCCGGCTGGCCGTGTGCGCGCGCTCCGCCTCCAGGACCCGCTCCATCTCGTCGCGGCGCTTGGCCAGGCGCTGCCGGGTCCTTTCGGGCTCGTCGTGCAGTTCGGGCGGCACGGAGATCGCCCGGAAGCCCGCGGTGTCCAGCACCGACCTGAGGGTGGTCTCCTGGGCGTGGCGCGGTCCCATGATGACGACGTGCGCCGCGTCCTCGCCGAGATGGAAGGGAAACAGGAGGTAGCCGGCGAGACCGATGGCGTCACCCAGGTGCTCCAGGTTGGCGCGTGGCACCAGGCCGATATGGGTGTCCAGGAAGAGGTTCTCCTCCTGAAGCCGCCCCAGGTCGATGTTCAGCGCGGCGAAGTTGTCGAGGGTCTGGTCCAGCTGCTCGATCATCCGGGCCTCGTCCTCGATGGACTGCATGCGCTCCTCGCAGGCGGCACACTCGGCCCACAGGTCGGCGAGCCAGCCGTCGAGCGCCTCGAGCTCTGGCTCGTGCACCTCCCGCACCTGCGCCGGATCGGTCTCGAGCCGCAGGCCGAGCTGCTCGACGATCTTGTCCAGGCGGGCCCGGTTGCGGTGATAGAGCTCGCGGTATCGCCCGCCCGGGATCTCCGTGAGGTCGTCCTTCTCCGCGGGGCGGTGATCCGGGCTGAACAGTCCGAGCTCGGCCAGCACGAGCGCCGCCTTCGGGAGCTCCTCGCTCAGGACCCGCAGCTCGACGTGCTTCATGGGCAGGGGCTTGAACACCGGCTCGCTCCGCGTGGGCTCAGGGCGCCCGGTCCCGCGCCGGCCCCGCCTCGTCGCCCTTCAGCCCCAGGGCCTCGCGCACGAGCTCCGGCGCGAGCTGCAGGGACTTGCCCTGGATGACCGCCTGCAGGCGCTTCAGGTCGATCTCCCGCAGCAGGAGATAGGCGAACGCCCGGGCAGGCGCGGAGGCGTTAGAGCTCAGGTGGGCCTGGGCGGTGTCGCGGTAGTGGCGCTCCAGGGCCCGCTCCACCGCCACCGCGCTCCCGGCCGAGCCGAGTGCATCGCGCAGCCGCTGGGGCAGCTGGGCGAGCACTGCCCGCGGGTCGGGGAGGCCGCACAGGCGCTGCAGCAGTGCCCGATCGAGCCGCAGCCCGTGGGGGATGAGCACGTAGTAGGTCTCGGCGGGGCTCAGGCCGTAGGAGAAGCGGTAGCGGAGCAGCCAGATCAGGTTGGTGTGGTCGACCAGGCCGCGCACCAGCCGGCGCAGCGGCTCGCGGTGGCGGTCCTCCAGCCGGTCGACCCGCTTGACCAGCCCCTGGAAGTAGCGCCGGTCGATGGTGGCGTCCAGATAGAGCGCCTCGGCGCGGTCCTCGAAGGCCAGCCGGGCCTGGCGGGCGATGTCGCCGTAGGGCGTCGCCTCGAGAAGCTTCAGCAGCTCGGTGACGGACTCGGCCTGCAGCAGCCGCTCCTTGGGCAGGGTCGTGTACGGCGGCAGGTCGTAGAGGTTGTCCTCGATGGTGGCCGGATCCAGCCCGTGGAGCTTGCCGCGGATGAGCGCCTTGAGGTTGAAGAGCTCGAAGCGCCTGGCCCAGAAGGTGAAGAGCTGGCGCAGGTCGCCGGTGATCGCCCGCAGGATGATGGTGCACTCGGCCAGCAGCATGCGGATCAAGGCGTTCTCGACGGCCCGTGACCGCGCGCTGCCGGTCGCCTGGCGCTCCATCAGCTCGCTGAATCCCTCGAGGCGGGGTATCTGGGAGAGCGGTCGGTCGACCATCGCCCCGATCGCGTCGGCGTCCATCAGGCGCCCGGACATGATGGTGACGCGGGTGGCGAGATAGGCCTCGGAGCGGGGCAGGGTCGCCGAATGAGCCATCGCGCCCGGGCTGCCGATCAGAGCTCTGGGTCGATGATGACGGAGAAGGCCGCTTCGAGCGCGTCGTCCTCGCGCTCCTCGGCCTGCTCGCGCAGCTTCTTGTGGTGCTCGTCGTAGCGCCGTTTGAGCTCGTTGATGGTCTGCTCGGCCCGGACCTGGGCCTTGGAGACGAACGACTCGTGCAGCTCGGGGATGCGCGCTTCGAAACGCTCCTCCTCGATGCGCGCCTCGCTGAGGGCCTGCTGGATGACCTTCTGGCGCTGCTCGTCGGCCTTCTGGACGATGTCCTGCGCCCTGCGCTCGGCGTCCAGGAGCTTGTGGAGGGTGTCGTCCATAGCTGGAGAATCGCTTTGGCCGTGGGCCCGGCAGATGTCCGCTGTTCAGGGCTCGAGTGTAACGGAAAGGCCGGGTGAGTTCCCGCCCGATACGCCCCTTGGTTGCGCCGGATCAACGGCCGTCGGCGTGCAACAATGGTCCCGGAAGAGGCGGCCGTCGCGGTCGCCCGCGTGCCCGATCGAGGAGACCCCCATGGACCCGGATCACCGCTTCGAGCCCGTCGGCGTGGTCCGCTCGCCGTTTCGGGAGAAGTTCGGCATTCCGCGCCAGCCCGGTCTCGTGCCCGAGGCGCGGGCCGTGCTCGAGCTCCACCCGCCCTTCGACCGGCCCGACGCCGTGCAGGGGCTGGATGAGTTCTCGCACCTTTGGCTGATCTACCGCTTTCACGGCGTCGAGCCGGACCGGCGGACACTTCGGGTGCGCCCGCCGCGCCTGGGCGGCAACCGGCGCCTCGGCGTGTTCGCCACCCGCTCCATGTACCGTCCCAATTCCATCGGGCTGTCGGTGGTCGCGCTGGAGGCGGTGGAGAACGCCGCGGGGCGCGTGAGGCTGCACCTCGGCGGCGTGGATCTACTCGACGGCACGCCGGTTCTGGACATCAAGCCCTACCTGCCCTACGCCGACAGCCTGCCCCATGCCCGGGGGGGGTTCGCGGACCACCCCCCGGAGGTCAGGCTCGCGGTCCGCTTCGGCGCCGCCGCCGAGCGGGTGCTGGCGGGGCGCTCCGACGGGCCGCAGCTCAGACGGCTGATCGCGGCGCTGCTGGCACTGGACCCGCGCCCGGCCTACCGCAGCGGAGAGCGGGGCGACCCCTCGCGGCAATTCGGGATGCGGCTCCAGGACCTGGACGTGCGCTGGCGCGTCGAGTCCGGTGTGGTGCGCGTGGAGTCGCTGGCTCCGGGCGGCGACTGAGGCATCGCGAAGGAAGCCCGGGCCGAAGGCGGCAGGAGGGCAGGGCCGGCCTCCGCCTGCCCGCCGCTGGAGCGGGGATAGGTCCGCGCCCGGCTCAATGCAGGGCGTTGAACAGACGGGTGCGGTAGCGCTTCGCCAGCTCGCTGCCCGCGCCGAGCATCCCGAACACCTCGAGCATCGCCTTGCGCGCGGCGTCGTCGCCGAAGGCACGGTCGCGCAACGTCAGGGCGAGCAGCAGCTCCAGGGCCGCCTCGTGGTCGCCCGCGAGCACCCGGCGTGCGGCGAGCCGGTACTGGGCGTCGCCGTCGGCGGGATCGGCCTCCAGGCTCGCCTCCAGCACCTCCGCGGGCGGCGCGTCCCGGGCGATGCGCTCGAACAGCAGCTGCGCCCTGAAGGCGGAGACCTCGGGCTTGTCCCGCTCCTCGGAGGGGAGCTCCGAGACGCTGGCCTCGGCCGCGTCCAGGTC
>JASFUT010000094.1:0-10736 GCA_050050175.1 Chromatiales bacterium | reverse complement strand
CTATCGGCCGGTAGTTCTCCGAGACGGGCCAGCGCCGAGTCGCAGGCACTGCGCCAGTCCCCGGCGACCACGTGCGCGAAGGGAAAGGACCTCATCTGGCGGACTCCATTGCTGGTAACGGGACGCCCCCCTCTTCGGAGGCCGGACCGAGGCTGCGGGCGCCGACGCCCGGAACAGAATGGCGGCCTGCAGGCCGCCATTCAAGGGGATCGAGCCGCAGGGGGGCGATCCCGAAGCCGCGCGCGGGGCCCTCAGGCGTTGCGCTCGTCCATCAGGCGCTCGATGATCGGCTGCAGGATGATCTCCATCGCGAAGCCCATCTTGCCCCCCGGGACGACGATGGTATTGCGCCGGGACATGAACGAGCGCTCGAGCATGGAGAGCAGGTAGGGGAAGTCGATGTCGAACTTCTTCGGCTCCTTGAAGCGGATGACCACGAAGCTCTCGTCCGGCGTAGGGATGTCGCGCGCAATGAACGGGTTGGAGGTGTCCACTGTCGACACGCGCTGGAAGTTGATATCCGTCAGCGAGAACTGGGGCGTGATGTAGTTGATGTAGTCGGGCATGCGCCGCATGATCGTGTCGACGATGGCCTCCGCGGAGTAGCCGCGCTCGGCATTGTCCCGAAAGATCTTCTGAATCCACTCGAGGTTGACGATCGGAACAACGCCCACACCCAGGTCCACGTGCTGGGCGACGTCGCCCGTGTCGGTCTGCACCAGGCCGTGGAGTCCTTCGTAGAAGAGCAGATCGGTGTCGGACTCGATGTCCTCCCATGGCGTGAACTCGCCGGGGCCTAGATCGGTGCCCAGACGGGCATTGTGCTCGGCCGCCTCTTCCTCGCTGTGGAGGTAGTAGCGCTTCTTGCCCCCTCCGGTCTCGCCGTAGATCCTGAACAGATCGGCCAGCTTGTCGAAGTGGTTCGCTTCCGGGCCGAAGTGGCTGAAGTGCAGGTTGCCCTTGGCCTCGGCCGCCTTGACCGCCTCGCGGAACTCCATCCGGTTGAGACTGTGGAAGCTGTCGCCTTCCACCACGGCGGCTCTGACGTTGTCACGGAAGAAGATGTGCTCGAAGGCGCGCTTGACGGTGGTGGTGCCGGCGCCGGAGGACCCGGTCACCGCGACGACGGGATGCTTTTTCGACATGGGGTGGTCTCCTGAGATTGGGATGGCGATCCTCGAATTCCGTTGGGACCTTGCGCGGTCTCGGACTGTCGGAAGGGAGCGCAGAGGGCCCTTCCGACAGTCCCCCGGCCGCAGCCGAGCGCGTCACTATACCACAACCGCCGCGGTTTTCAGGTCCCCGCCACGGCCCGGAACAGGGAGGCGTTGATCCACAGATGGGCGAGCACCGCCGCCGCCCAGCCCAGTGCGATGACCGGCGTCCAGCGCAGGTGGGCGAAGAAGGTGTAGGTCCCCCGGGATTGGCTCATCAGCGCCACGCCAGCGGCGGATCCGATCGCCAGCAGGCTGCCGCCGGTGCCCGCGGTGAGGGTGACCAGCAGCCAGTGTCCCAGGGGCATATCCGGCGTCATGGCCAGCACGGCGAGCATGGCCGGCACGTTCTCGACGACCGCCGAGAGCGCCCCGATGCCGAGGTTTGCGGCCAGCGGCCCCCACTGGCTGTACATGATCTCGGATGACAGGCTCAGGTAGCCCAGATAGGCGAGGCCGCCCACGGACATGGCCGCGCCGTACAGGAAGAACAGGGCGTCCCACTCCACCCGGGCGATCCGGTCGAATACGTCGAAGGGACCACCCCCGTCCGTGAGCGGGATGGGCCCGCCGAGACGCTCCTCGTCGGCGCCGGCGCCCTCCCCGGCCCGGTGGGTCTTCTTCAGGAAGAAGCCGAAGAACTGCAGGTAGCTCAGACCCGTGGCCATGCCGATGGCGGCCGGAAGGTGCAGGACGCCCTGGAACACCACGGCGGTGGCGATCGTGGCCAGGAACAGCACCAGGATCCTTCGCGCCCCGCGCCGCATGGCGATCGGCTCGCCGCCGCTGCCGGGTGTGCCGGACGGAAGGGCCCGCTGCATGAGCAGGGCGGGGATCAGGAAGGCCAGCAGGGCGGGCGCGGCGAGTGCGAGGAAGCTGGCGAATCCCACCGGTCCCTGGGGGGTCTGTATGTTCTGCTGCCAGACCATCAGGGTGGTCAGGTCTCCGAACGGGCTGAAGGCGCCGCCGGCGTTGACCGCGACCACGATGTTGACGAAGGCGAGGGCGACGAATCGGGGATGGGCGCCCGCGCTGGCGAGCACTATCGCCCCCATGAGGATGGCCGTGGTCAGGTTCTCGAGGAGCGGGGACAGCAGGAAGCTGGTCGCACCGGAGACCCAGAACAGCTGCCGGAAGGTGTAGCCGCGCGAGACGATCCAGCCGCGCAGGGCGGCGAACACACGGCGCTCGTCCATGGCGTTGACGTACGTCATGGCCACCAGGAGGAAGACCATGAGCTCGACGTACTGCAGCAGATTCTGGCGGACCGCCGCCTCCGTGGCCTGGGCCTGCCCGCTCTGGACGCCGACCCAGGCGATCACCGCCCAGATGGCCCCTGCCGCGAGCACCATGGGCTTGGACTTGCGCAGCCCCGTGAACTCCTCCAGCGACGCCACGATCAGCCCCGCTGCGAAGATGGCGAGGCACAGCCAGCCGGCCCAGTGGTCCGAGTACGTCCCCAGCTCCACGCCCGTCTCCGCCGCGGACGCGGTCCCGGACCGGAGCGCCAGGGCGGCGGATGCGCCCGCCAGGGTGAGCCGGGTCATCGCACCAGGGCGACCGGCAGCCGGGGGCACCGGGGTCTCAGAACAGCCCTCCGTTCACCCACAGGTGCGCCCCGACGCTCGCCGCATAGCCCAGGGCGATGACCGGCGTCCACTTGAGGTGCCCGAAGAAGGTGTATCGGCCGCGGGCCTGACCCATCAGGGCCACGCCCGCAGCCGAGCCGATGGACAGAAGGCTGCCGCCCACCCCCGCTGTCAGGGTCACGAGCAGCCACTGGCCCATGGACATGTCCGGGAGCATGGTGAGCACGGCGAACATCACCGGGATGTTGTCCACCACGGCCGAGAGTACCCCAACCGCCACGTTGGCCGGGGTGGCGCTCCAGGCCTGGCTCAGCCCCAGCGCGGCGCCCCACTCCGTGTACATGACCTGAGAGACCAGCGCCAGATAGCCGATGAAGCCCAGTCCGCCGACGCAGAGCACCACCCCGTAGAAGAAGAGCAGGGTGTCCCATTCCGCCCTGGCGATGCGGTTGAATACATCGAAGGGGACGACGTTGCCCAGCTGCTCGTCGTGGTCCATCTCCTCGGCCGCCACGCTGTTGGCCACGCCGATCTCCCGGTGGAAGGTCTTCTTCAGGTAGAACCCGAAGAACTGCAGGTACGCGAGTCCGGTGAGCATGCCGATGACAGGCGGGAGGTGCAGGAAGTTGTGGAAGCTCACGGCTGTGATGATCGTGAGCAGGAACAGGGCGATGACGCGGCGCGCCCCGCGCTTCATCTCCACCATGTCGCCGCCGCCGGCGGGCTGCTCGGCGGGAACGGCAAAGTGCATGATCGCGGCCGGGACCAGCCAGTTGACCAGCGCCGGGACGAACAGGGCGAAGAAGGCCCAGAAGTCCACGACCCCCTGGGGGGTCCCCAGGGCCTTCTGCCAGACCATGAGCGTAGTGATGTCCCCGAAGGGACTGAAGGCGCCTCCGGCGTTGGCTGCGACCACGATGTTGATGCAGGCGAGGAGCACGAACCGGCTGTTCGAGCCGCCGACCGCGAGCACCACGGCGCACATCAGCAGGGCGGTGGTGAGGTTGTCCGCCACCGGGGAGATGAAGAAGGCCAGCAGGCCGGTGATCCAGAACAACGGCCGGAACCCGAAACCCCTGCGGATCAGCCAGGATCGCAGGGCCTCGAACACGTTGCGCTCGTCCATGGCGTTGATGTAGGTCATCGCCACCAGCAGGAAGAGCATGAGCTCGGCGTACTCGAGCAGGTTGTGACGCACGGCGTCCTCCGCCCCGCCCGGCAGCCCGTGTGCGTGGTACACCGCACCGATCAGGCCCCAGATGACGCCCGCGGCGAGAATCACCGGCTTGGACTTGCGCAGGTGGGTGAACTCCTCGGCCATCACCAGCAGATAGGCGACGACGAAGATGGCGATGGCCGTGAGGCCGACCCAGTGGCCGGTGAGGTCGAGGCGCTCCCCCATGCCCTCCGCCGCGAGCAGCGTCCCCGGCAGACCGAGCAAGAGAAGCGGGAAGAGGACATGAGGCCGCCTGATCATCGATGGTTTCTACCTGTTCCTGAGTGGATTGATGCCGCGCAGGCGGGCTGACGTCCGGCTACCGCAGCGGAGCCTGGCCGCCGTCGCCCCTCGACCAGGGTGAGCCGTTTGCGCGCGGCCCGGACCCCGCTCCGTGCCTATCGAGCGCCCCTTCGGCTCACCTTCCGGCTCCCATCGGCGGTCAGAACACGATGTTGAGCATCGTCATCATCACCACCAGGAAGAGCAGGGTCATGATCCCGCCCGCGCGCATGTAGTCGGGGACCCGGTAGCCGCCCGGTCCCATGATCAGCGCATTGACCTGGTGAGTCGGGATGAGGAACGAGTTGGACGTGGCGATCGCCACCGTCAGGGCGAACACCGCGGGGTCGGCGCCCGCCCCCACCGCGATATTCACCGCCAGCGGGACCAGCAGGACGGTCGCGCCCACGTTCGACATCACCAGCGTGAAGAAGGTGGCGAGGACGGCGATGCCGCCCTGCACCAGCCAGATGGTGGGGTCGTCGCCGAACAGCGCCAGGGTCCGCTCGGCGATCCACTTGGCGGTGCCGGTCTGCTCCACGGCCATGCCCAGCGGGATCAGGCTCGCGAGCAGGAACACCGTCTTCCAGCTCACCGCGCGGTAGGCCTCGTCGATCTTGAGCACGCCGGAGAGGATCATCCCCAGGGCGCCGGTGAGCAGGGCGACCGACAGGCGCAGGTCGCTGAAGAGAACCAGTCCGATGGCGACGAAGAAGAACAGGGCGGCCCAGCCCACCTTCTGCGGGCGCAGCTCCTCGTGGGGATACTCGGTGGTGACCACCACGAAATTGCGGTCCTGCTCCAGGCGGGCCAGGTCGGCCCAGGTGGTGTGCACGACCAGGGTGTCCCCCCCCTGCAGCGGCGTGTCCCGCACGCCCTGGCCCTCCCGGGTGATGGTCTGGCCGCCGCGGTTGAGAGCCAGCAGCGAGAGGCCGTGGGTCTTGCGCATCCACAGGTCCCTCGCGGACTTGCCGATCACCTCGGACCCCGGCGGGATGACCACTTCGGCGATGCCGGCCTTGGACGGGACCAGGGCGTCGGAGAAGACCTCCAGGTCGGCCTTGACCTGCAGCTTCTGATGGGCGGCGAATGCCTCGAAGGACTCGTGGGAGCCGAGCACGCCGAGGACGCTGCCCGCCTCTATGCCCACGCTCCTGTCCACGCCCTGGGATCCGAAGCGCAGCCCGTCGCCCTTGTCGACGGCGACCACGCGGATCTTGAAGTCGTGCTCCACCTCGTCGAGGCTCTTGCCCACCAGGGGGCTCTCGGCAGGGACCACCACCTCGTTGACCTCGTAGCCCACGCCGTAGACCTCGTCGAAATACTTCGTGGTGTCCCGGGCCGAGCCGTCCTCGCCCTTGTTCTCGGGCAGTACGAAGCGCCCCGCGACGATGAAGTAGAGGATGCCGGTGGTGACCAGGGCGATGCCGATGGGGGTGATGGCGAAGAGGCCGAAGGTGCCCATCTGCTGATCGGCCGGAAGCGCCTCGTTCGAGGTCAGGATCAGGTCGTTCAGCAGGATCACCGGGCTGGAGCCGACCATGGTCATGGTGCCGCCCAGGATGGCGCAGAATCCCATGGGCATGAGCAGCCGGGACATGGGCAGGCCGGTGCGGGCCGATATGCGGCTGACCACGGGCAGGAACAGCGCGGCGGCGCCCACGTTCTGCATGAAGCTCGAGATCACGCCGACCGTGCCCGAGATCATGGGGATGATCCGGGCCTCTGTGGATCCCCCCACGCGCAGGATGTGGGCCGCGACCTTGGTCATGATCCCGGTCTTGTCCAGACCCGCGCCGATGATCATGACGGCGATGATGGAGATCACCGCGTTGCTGGCGAAGCCGTCGAACAGGTGCTGGGTGTCCACCAGTCCCCCCTCGAGACCCACCAGCGGACCGACCAGCGAGCTGAGCCCCAGCAGCACCATGATGCACACCGCGGCGACGTCCACCTCCACCACTTCGAAGGCGAACAGGTAGATGGTCAGCAGGAGTATCCCCATCACCGCGCCCATCTCGGCGGTGGGGACGATCCCGGCGAGCCAGTTGGCGGCCAGGGCGAAGATCGCGGCTGCGACCAGTCGCTTGGTCAGTTTGTCTCTCACGTGAGCCTCCCCTGATGCTCGATGGCGGGGCAAAACCAACTCGAAGGTGCCAGGCCCACGCCCGCCCCGTTAAGCCTGCGTAAAACGCGTGAGAATACAATAAACCGCTAATCGTGTCGCGCCCCTGCCCAGCGCCACCCGGCGGCCCTCCGCCGGGCCGTCGGGGGCTGATGATCCGGACGGCGCCCGGCGGGATCAAGCCGTTGCCTCCCCCGTGCGGCGCAGGGGCGGCGGCCACCGCACGAGCCGCTCCGGGGGCGGAGCCGGTCTCGCCCGCACGCCCGAAGCCCATCGGCCCGCGGGCCTTGGCTCGGCCGGACTTTCGCGATGTAATGCGGGAGGCGTTTCCGGCCCAATGCCGGCCACAGGGGGCTCGCAGATGTGCAACCGTATCCGCGTATGGCTCGTTCCCGCCGTTGCGGCGCTCTGCTGCGGGGGCCTGACGGCCCAGGAGCGGGCCGCCGGGGAGCCGCAGCCCGTCGAGCAGACGGTCGCCGGGCAGACGGCTGGCGGCGAGCCTGCGAAGGAGCAGCCGATCCAGCCTCCGCCGGCAGCGGAGCTCAGGGCCCGGGACCTCGCGGTCAGGGCCGACCTCGGGAGGCGCATCGAAGAGATCGCGGCCGATCCCCAGCGGCGCCAGCGCTATCTGCGGGAGGCGCGGCAGCGCGCCGGGCTGTGCAGGCACTGCCACGGAGACGACGGCAACTCCCTCAGCCCCGACCTGCCGAGCCTGGCCGGACAGACTCCGGTCTACCTGGTCGATCAGTTCCAGCGCTTCGCCGACGGGCGGCGGCAGGACCCCTGGATGGGCAGTCTGGCGCGCGCCCTCACCGACGAGGACAAGATCAGGCTGGCACTGTACTACGCGGGGAAGGAACTCGCGCCCGCCGGCAGTGGCGATCCCGCCCTGTTGGACAAGGGCCGGAATCTCTACGAGCGCTTCTGCGTCGAGTGCCACGGCATCGACGGAAGGGGTCGCGAAGGCTATGCGCGCCTGGCAGGTCAGCAGCCCGGCTACCTGGTCAAGGTCCTGGACGCGTTCAAGAGCGGCACCGGCGCGCGCTACAACCCGTGGATGAGCGAGCCGGCGGCCCTGCTCGAGTCGGACGAGGACGTCCGGGCGGTGGCCGCTTTCCTGGCCGGCCTGGAGTGAGCCGGGCGCCTGCCCTCAGGCCGGAGGCAGGCCCTTTCCCGGGTTGAGGATTGCGTTGGGGTCGAACTGGCGCTTGATCGCGCGCATCAGGCCCAGGGTAACCGGATCGATCTCGCGGTCGACGAAATCGCGCTTCTCCAGACCGATGCCGTGCTCCCCGGAGAGTGTGCCGCCGAGCTCGAGCACCCTGTCGAACAGGGCGCTCAGGCAGCGCTCCCCCGCGGCGACCTGGGCCGGCTCCGACGGGTCGATCAGGATGTTCACGTGTATGTTGCCGTTTCCCGCGTGTCCGAAATTGACGATGCTGACACCCTCCTCGCGGGACAGGGCCTCCAGCCACCCCACCAAGTCGGGTATCCGGGAGACCGGGACCACGACATCCTCGTTGATCTTCTTCGGAGCGGCATTGCGCAGGGCCGGCGAGAGTGCCTTGCGCACGCGCCAGAGGCGGGCCACCTCGTCGTCCGACGTCGCCGCGCGCACCTCGATGCATCCGTCCACCCGCGCCGCGTCCTGCACCGCTCGTGCCGCCTCGTCGATGCAGTGTGCCGGGCCGTCGACCTCGATTATGAGCACGGCGCCCACCGAGGCGGCCACGCCCGGGTCTTCGTGCCGGCGCACGAGCCCCAGCGAGGCCCCGTCCATGAACTCGAGTGCGCAGGGCGTCACCGGCTGGGCCATGATCGCCGAGACGGCCCGGGCCGCCGCGTGTATGTCGCCGTAGCCCGCCCTCAGTGTGCGCCGGGCCTCGGGCCGGGGCGTCAGCTTGAGCACGGCCTCGGTGATGATCGCGAGCGTCCCTTCGGATCCGATGATGAGCCGGGTCAGGTCGTAGCCCACCACCCCCTTGGAGGTGATTACGCCCGTGCGGATCTCTTCCCCCTGCCCGGTGACGGCCCGCAGCCCGAGGGTGTTCTCCCGGGGTGTGCCGTACTTGACCGCCCGGGGCCCGGCGGAGTTGTAGGCCAGATTGCCTCCGACGGTGCAGGCGGCGGCGCTGGTCGGGTCGGGTGGCCAGAAGAACCCGTGGGCGGCGGCGGCCTGCTGCAGGGCGTCGTTGGTCACGCCGGGCTCGACCCGGGCGATGCGATTTGCCGGATCGATCTCGAGGATCCGTTCCATGCGCTCCAGCGAGAGGACGATGCCACCGTCGAGGGGAACCGTCGCACCGGTGGTGCCCGTGCCCCGGCCGCGGGCGATGAGCCCGATGCCATGGCCGTTGCACAGACGCACGAGATCCCGGACCTGCGCGTGCTCCGTGGCGAACACCACCGCCCGGGGCAGGGCCTGGCGCCGGCTGTTGTCGTAGCCGTAAGGCCAGCAGTCCGCGGGCTCGGTGAGGACGGACTCGCGGCCGGCGATGGTGCGCAGGGCATTGGCGACCTCCCGCGGCAGCGGTGGGGGGGGCTCAGACATACTCGAAGAGCTTCACCACCCGCTCCACGCCCCCGACGTAGCGGACCTTCTCCACTGCGGCCTCGGCCTCCTCAGGGGTCAGCAGCCCCATCAGGTAGACCGTCTTGCCGGCGGTCACCACCTTGACCCGCGTGGGGTCGAAACCCTTTAGCCGGACGCCGAACAGGGCGAGCTTGACCTTGGAAGTGATGTAGCCGTCCTCGGTGGCGTCGAAGAACTTGCGCGATTCCCCGGTCTGAACCTCGTTGAGCACCTCGCTCACCCCCTGGATCTCCCGCACCAGATCGGCGTAGCGCCGGCTCGTCTGGGCCGAGCCCGCGGTGCCTGTGAGCAGCACCCGCCCGTTGTAGCTGGTGACGCTGATGCTGCTGTTCTCGGCGATGTCGGCATGCTTGTACTTGATGTCCAGCGCCTCCACCTCGATGCGCTGATCGTCGAGCACGGCGCCCGGGGTGCGCCGGTCGTGCGCCATCGCGGCGCCCGTGGCGGCTCCGCCGACCAGGACGGCCGCGCAGCCCTGGAGGAGTCCGGCTGCGAGCAGGATGACGAGCAGTGTTCTCGGCAAGGGTCTCATGCGTCTCATTCCTTTCGGTTAGCTTCCCAGGAGCTGCGCGTCGATCAGATCGCACAGGCAGTGGATTACGAGCAGGTGCACCTCCTGGATTCGCGCGGTGGAGTCCGCCGGCACCCGAAGCTCGATGTCCTCCGGAGCGAGCATCTCCGCCAGGGTGCCTCCGTCACGGCCCGTCAGGGCAATCACCCTCAGGTCCTGCTCCTGGGCGGTGCGCGCCGCCGCCACGACGGAGGGCGAGTTGCCACTGGTGGTGATCGCGAGCAGCACGTCCCCCGGGTTGCCCAGGGCCTGCACCTGCTTGGCGAACACCTGCTCGTAGCTGTAGTCATTGGCCACGGAGGTGATCGCGGAGCAGTCGGTGGTGAGCGCGAGGGCGGGCAGGCCGGGGCGCTCGCGCTCGAAGCGGTTCACCATCTCGGACGAGAAGTGCTGGGCGTCCGCCGCCGACCCGCCGTTGCCGCAGCTCAGCACCTTGCCGCCCTCGAGCAGCCGACCCACGATCAGCTCGCCCGCCCGGGCGATCGGCTCGGCCATGGACGATATCGCCTGCGTCTTGGTCTGGACGCTGGAATAGAAGCTCTGTTTGACGCGCTCGACGAGATCCATGGGCTCAGGCTGTCCGGGGCGGCGGCTGGCGCAGATAGCTGAACATGCCACGGGGTCGGCGCCGCGGCAAGCCGACGGCCGGCGGATGGTCGGCCGATATGCCGGCGAAGCGCTCCTGTGGCACCGCGGGAGCCCGGGACGCCATCCGGACCCGGGCGGCGGGAGCCTCCCGCGCCAGGGGGCCTGAGGGGAGAGTCAGGGTGCGCTCTGGAAGGCATCCCTCACCCAGAGCAGCGGTGGGCTCGCACGGGGTGAGATGGCCACCACGTCGAAGCGGCAGGGGCGGGAGCCCGCCTCGGGATGGCTCTGGAGATAGTGTCGGGCCGCTGCGAGGATGCGCCGCTGCTTGGCGGGGGTGACGCTCTCGAGGGGACCGCCGAACGTCAGGGAGCTGCGGTAGCGCACCTCGACGAAGACGAGGGTCTCGCGCTCGCCCATGATCAGGTCGATCTCCCCCGACCGGCACCTGTAGTTGCGGGCGACGGGCACCAGCCCCCGGGCCCTCAGGTGGTCGAGGGCCCGGTCCTCCGCATGCGCGCCGCTTGGGGTCATGCTCAGGGACGGAGGGCAGGCCCGGGT
>JASFUT010000093.1:0-10744 GCA_050050175.1 Chromatiales bacterium | reverse complement strand
GCCACGGCCTTGAGACCCTCGCGGATCATGGCCTGGGCCAGCACGGTGGCGGTGGTGGTGCCGTCGCCGGCCACGTCGGAGGTCTGGGAGGCCACCTCCTTGACCATCTGGGCGCCCATGTTCTCGAGCTTGTCCTTGAGCTCGATCTCCTTCGCCACGGAGACCCCGTCCTTGGTCATGCTCGGCGCGCCGAAGCTCTTCTCGAGCACCACGTTGCGGCCCTTGGGGCCGAGGGTGACCTTCACGGCGTTGGCCAGCACGTTGACGCCGTGCATCATCTTCTGGCGGGCGTCGTCACCGAAATGGACTTGCTTCGCACTCATCTTCTGCTCCTCACATACCGAATCAGTGGCGCTCGGGGGACAGCGCCGATCAGGATTCCAGGACGGCCATGATGTCGTCTTCGCGCATCACGAGCAGTTCCTCACCGTCGAGCTTCACCTCGGTGCCGGAGTACTTGCCGAACAGCACCTTGTCACCGCTCTTCACATCCAGGGGCCGCAGCTCGCCGCTGTCCAGGATCTTGCCGTTGCCCACGGCGACCACCTCGCCCCGGACGGGCTTCTCCGCAGCGGTGTCGGGGATCACGATGCCGCCTGCGGAGGTGCGCTCCTCCTCCAGGCGCCGGACGACCACACGGTCATGCAAGGGACGAACCTTCATTGGCTTTCTCTCTCCTCGAGTTCTCCGCCTGCCGGCGGGGGATGGCAAAGGCCTTGTTGTTAGCACTCGCAATCCGCGAGTGCTAACGGATTTTAGACGGGAACGCTGCGCCGTCAAGACCTTTCTGCAACGCCGGGCCCGTGGAGCGGAAATGCGTCCGGGGCCTCTTGAAAATCTCCCCGCGGGCACTAAGACAATAGGCGGATACCTAGGCCGAGAGGCACCAGTCAGTAAGGAGGAAGAGCCATGTTCGGAGACCTGACCACCTATCCCGGGAGCCTGTTCGAGGATTTCGAGCGCATGCGCCGGGAGATGAACCAGATGTTCGACCCCTGGGTCACACCGTCGAGCGTGCGGGCGGTGGCCCGGGGCAGCTTTCCCGCGGTGAACGTGGGCATGGGCCCGGAGACCGTGGACGTCTACGTGTTCGCGCCCGGCGCCGATCCCGCCGCGATCGACGTCTCGATCGAGAGGAACATCCTCACCGTGACCGGGAACCGCGAGGGCGCCATCCCGGAGGACGAAGGCACCAGCGTCTATCTCAACGAGCGTTTCTCAGGCCCGTTCCGGCGGGCCCTGGCCCTGCCCGACGACGTGGATCCGGAGCAGGTCCAGGCACGCTATACGGACGGTGTGCTGCACGTGAGCGTGCGGCGCAAGGCCGAGGCGCAGCCGCGGCGCATCGAAGTTCGGTGATCTGGAGAAGGAGACAGGACATGAACGAAGAACGCGAGATGACCCGTTCCGAGGACACCAAGGCCGCGCGGCGGACCGAGGCGCCGGTACGCCCGCCCGTGGACGTGTGCGAGACGGGCGATGGGCTCACCATCTGGGCGGACCTGCCCGGCGTGTCCCGCGAGAGCCTGGCCGTGGGCGTGGAAGGCGACACGCTGACCATCGAGGGCGAGGCATCGGTCGACATCCCGGAGAGCACGCGCTCGGCGTACGCCGAGCTGCGCACGCCCCATTACCGGCGAAGCTTCACGCTGAGCAGCGAACTCGATACGGCCGGGATCCAGGCCGGGCTGAAGGACGGCGTCCTGACCCTGCGCATCCCCAAGCGCGAGTCGGTGAAGCCGAGAAAGATCGAGGTCGAGGTGGGCTGAGGCAGGAATCGGCAAGCGAGGAGACAGCGCATGAACGGACTGCCCAATCTGCGCCAGGGCCTTGAGCGGGCCTGGGATACGGCGGCCGACGGATGGCGCCAGCTCGTGGATCGGGCCTCGGGGGCACTGACCCGATTCCGGCGGGACCAGCGGGAGCCGGAGTCGGGTCCCCTGTCCCGTCGGCCCCTCTGGGGCCTGATGGCGGCGGACGTCGAGGACGAGGGAGAACGCATCCTGGTCCGTCTGGAGGCACCCGGCATGGAGAAGTCGGACTTCGCCGTGACCGTGGAGGGTCGGCACCTGATCGTCCGCGGTGAGAAGAGCGTCCGGAGCGAAGGCCGCTCGGGGCGTTTCTACCGCGTCGAGCGGGCTTACGGGCGGTTCGAGCGGGTGATTCCCCTGCCCGTGGACGTGGACCGGGACCGCGCCCGGGCCAGCTACCGGCGAGGCGTCCTGGCGATCGAGCTGCCCAAGACCGGCAAGGGACGGACCGTCGACGTGTCGGTGGATTGAGCCCGGCGCCGGAAGGCGCCGGGCACCGACTCAGAGGCCGAACAGGCGCGCCAGGATCCGTGCCAACAGCGGCCGCTCACCATCGGGTCCCGCCGAGAAGTAGCTGAAGCCGATCTCCTCGGTCGGACTCTGGAAGCCCGCCAGGTCGAAGGAGCGCGCCATCAGTGCGTAGTCGCCGTTGGCCGGCGGAGTGAACGGCAGGTGCCAGTAGCGGCTGCCCACCGCCGGGTTCCAGATCGGCCCGGCTGTGTCGACGAAGGCGCCGGCCCGGGCATCCCAGTGGCGCCCCGCGGCGTCGCGGATCGCCAGCTCCACCGAGCCTAAGCCCGAGCTGTCGTCCGCTGCGGTGCCGCAGATTTGCTCCTCGAGCGTCCCGCAGCCGACGTTGTTGTACACCCCTCCGTCCTCGGGAAAGCTCACGGCCACTGTCGGGGCAGTCTCGTCGTCGTCGAGCACCACCCGCACGGCGGCATCGGGGGCGTCCGCGCCCGCCGGGTCCAGGGCGTCATAGTCGAAGCCGTCCACCATCGCCGTGCCGGGGTCGTCCGGAGTGTAGACGAGGGTGCCGTTGGCCGCCGCCTGCCCTTCGGCGGGGACCGATTGAATGCGGTAGGTGAGCGGCTCGCCGTCCGGGTCCACGCAGGCCGGCGGGCTCAGGGCCGCAGGGTCGACCTCCAGCACGGTGTCGACGCCGACCTCCATGTAGAAGACCAGGCTGCGGCAAACCGGCGCGTCGTTGACGCCGGGATTGTCGATCACGGGCTGCACGTCGGTCTCCCAGCGCAGGCGGGCGGTGAAGCCCGCGTCGTCCTCGACCTCGAGGTAGGCCGCCGGCGGCGAACCGGAGGCGGGGACCTCGGCCGTCGCATACACCTCGCAGGGATCCGCGCCGTGGCAGAGGTCCTTGTCCCGGCTGGTGTCCCGGACGTTCGAAAAGGTCACACCCGGGTCATCGACACTCACCCACTCGCAGCGCACGATGGCGTGCTCCGGGTCCGTGCAGAGACCGGTCAGGTCGTAGTGCTCCACTCCGTCGCCGTCCACGTCCAGGAGCCTGAGCGAGGGACCCGAGGCGAACGGCAGCCCCGGCGTCACCATCACGCCGGGCGGCAGATTGTAGCTGGCGGTGATCCTGACCTCATCACAGTTCACCGCGCCGCCCAGGTCCGTCACCCGCAGCGTGAACCGGTGCTCCACCACGTCCTGGTCGCCGATCTTCGAGGCCAGCGCCACCTGGGTGCTCGCCTCGGTGGAGAAGGCGTCGTTGGCGTCCAGGTTGGCGCAGGTCGCGCCCAGGTCCGCCAGCGAGCCCTCGAACCACTCGTAGCCCGCGATCGCGCCGCCGAAGGGGGCGAAGGACGCGCCGCCGTCGAGCGCCGCCTCCACGGTCTCGTCCTGATCCTCATCGAAGATCAGCCGGTCGCTCCCCCCGTCAATCACCGGCGGGACCCGTCCTGCGGGCGCCGTGGTGCCGATGAGCACCTGCGCTCCTCGCTCGAAGTTGAGGGTGCCCACGGCAAGCCCGATACCCGGCAACGACAGCAGGGTGCGTATGCCGAAGTTGGTCGGGTCGCCGAACCCGTCCTCGGTGACCGCGGTCCAGCTGATGCCGTCGGCAGACTTCAGCAGGCTGGCGCCGAGCGGCACCGGCGCCAGGTCGCCGTACAGATCGAGCCTGCTCATGAACACCGCGTTCTGGTGGTCCGCGAACCGCCACAGATAGCCGCCCGGCCCCAGCTTCAGCCCGGCATACTGGGGGTCGGGGAGCTCCAGGTTGAGGCCGGGGCCCATCCCCGTGGACGGAAGACAGTCGTCGGCCTCCGCGTCGTCGTCGAGCGCGGTGAAGCTCTCGGTCCAGAACGGGGGCGCGCTGTCCGACATGTCGCCCGGATTTCCGCACCAGAGGTTCTCCAGGCCCGGGAGGCGCTCGGCGGGCTTGGCGTAGTTGCGCCGGGGCCAGCCCGCGAGCAGCTCCCACTGGTGCGGCACCCGCGGGTCCGCGGCCGGCGCCGAGCCCGCATTCGGCACCCGGATGAGCTCGGCGATCGAGCGCCCCTCGCTGGCCGCGTCGGTCACGCCCAGGTAGAGGTCGTTGCCGAACACCCCCAGGGTGGCGCCGGCATTGTCCACAGCGTCGCCCAGGGAGTCCGGCGGACGGCCCGCGCCGTTGTCGATGATCTTGGTCCAGATCATGCGGCACGGACCGTCGCTCTCCCAGGGCAGCGGGCAGTGCCGGCCGTCGCCGCGCCAGAGCTCCAGTCCGGTGGTGCGGTTGGCGACGGCGAAGTAGATGTAATCGCCGACCACTTCCGCCTGAAATATGACGCTGTTGCCGGGGTCGGCCAGGGGGTGGGAGTCCGGGTCGCTGACGTTGACCATGAGCTCCCAGGGGGCGCCGCCCGCGGGATCCGGGTTCATCTGGATGACCGGGTGGAGCGAGGAGTCGACGTGCGGGGCCGGCTGCAGATACCCGATGGGGGACGCCCAGAGCCGTCCCCGGTAGCAGGCCAGAGCGCGATAGCCCATCTCGAACGTCACGGCGGCCAGGTCCCCCAGCCCGTTGAACAGACCCCGGTCGGAGGTCTTCTGGAAGGTGGTGCCGTCGTAGTACAGAATGTGCCCGGGAATGCCGAACGTGCCGACATACAGGCGGGAGATTCCGTCCCCGGCGTCGCAGGTGGCCATGGCCCTGTACCCGAAGTCCCGCGGGGTGTCCCTGGGCACGGCGTCGCTCAGGCCGATGACAGGCCGCACCCTCGGCGGCTCGAACATGAGGTCCCAGACCCCGCTCAGGCCCCAGTCCCCGCCCTCGTCGGAGCTGCTGGGCCGGTAGCGCCAGATCTGACCGCCCTGGCAAAGCTCCAGATCGCCGCAGATGTCGCCGGTGCCCAGCCACAGGGCGTTCTCATGCCAGGCCATGGACCATGCAAACAGATTGACGCTTCGTCCTGCGTCGGGCTGGAGGTTCGGAAACCGGGTGCGCTGCGGATCGGCGAAGAACGCGCCGTCCACGGTCCATTGGAGCCCGTCCTTGGCGATCACGGCGAAGTCGTTGCCGTCCTCCAGGTCGGAGGCGGCGACCGGGGAGCTGCCCGGCGCAAGCATCCAGGCCGCCCCGAGGACGGCGGTGAGAAGGGCTTTCGGAGTATCGTCCCAGCTCATTGATGGAATCCTTATTCTTCGGTCGGCTTGTCCAAGCAAGGTTCGGTCCCGATCGGACGCTCGAACGGACGGGCTTCGAGCCCGCACCGGTGCACCCCGGGGAAAGGGCGGCGCTCGAAGCTGCGGGGGATGACCGCTCGAGACGCCCGAAGCGCCCTCGGCCGATACCGACTGTCCGTCGCGCGCACCCGATCAGGGCGGTGGATGCCGGGCCTCGCGGCCGCCTGCGCCCCACGGCCGGGCGCCGCAGGCGGCCTTCGCCACGCGGGTGAACAGGCAAGCCCAACGGGGGCTCCGACCAGCGACCCTGGCCGGGATCCGGACTCTCCGGGAGGGGGGATGCCCCCGCCCATGCGGTCCCGGCGGAAGTCTCGCAGAAGCTCGAGCCGACTGCAACGCGCAGCCCCCTGCGGGGGCATCAGGTCCTCTCCAGCTCGAGCGGTCGGGGCACCGGCCCTGCGCCGCGGCGCACGCCGGGGCGGTGTCGGCCGGAACCGCCGGCAAGGGCGGGCGCATGGATCGCTCCGTATAGCCCGCCCCGGGAGAGCTCCGGCGGCAGCCCCCTGCCGCGGCCCGGGCGCCGTCCGCGGCTTCAAGGTCGGCAGGGGGGCTTCGGCGAGTCATCGGCATGCCAGATTGTCGGGATGATCCGGCTGGCCTGCGCACCGTCGCGACCCCACGGCATCGGAGACCTGCGCCTGGGTGGCGTGCAGGGGGTGAATCGATCCGTGCAGGCCCCGCCCGGCGCCTTCACCCCGGTGAGGAGGCGTCGCATGCGGACGGATGGGCGGCCAGCACCCCGTCGACGAAGGAGGCCAGGCGCTCCAGGAAACGGGCCACCGCCCGGTTCGCCGCGACCACGCCGGCCCGCGGGTCCGCACCGGCGGCGGGCTCCTCGACCCGAATCTCCCGCGCGCCGAGCACCTGCTGCCGGGCCAGATCGACCAGGCTCACTCGCGCAGCCAGATTGACGCTGCTCTGCGCCCCGTCGAAGACCTGCTCCAGGCGCAGGCCGTCCGCATCCAGCAGCAGCCCCGCCTGGCCGCCCGCGTCGGGACCCACGACCGCCCGGTACCGGCCGGTACGCTCCATGCTCCGCACCAGCAGGGGCTGGATCATCTGGGCCGGCGAGTCCACCCAGCGATGGCTGGCGAAATACTCGACCTGGTACGACCCCTTCCGATAGACCATTCGACCCGTGGCGAACCCGGGGGCCGCCCGGGGCGTGGCGACCAGCAGCGTCGGACAGCTCCGGGCGCCGGTCGACGGCGGTTCCCCCGGCGACCACTCCAGCAGATAGGTGGAGACCTGGTCTCCGGCGGTGCGCGACGGAAGGGCGCAGCCGTTCAGAAGCAGGGCCGCGATCATCGACCCGGCAAACGCCCTGGCGGACGTCCATGAGCGTGCGTTCCTCATCGGCCTTCTCCCCTATTCGCCCGGACCCGGCCGCGGAGGCCGCGCGCCGTAGACCACGATGCTGGGATCGCGCTCCAGCGCCTCGCTCAATCGCCTGAGGTTCTCGGCGGCCTGCCGGAGCTCGGAGAGCATGGCCGCCGCCTCGGGGGCGAGCGCGGTCGTGGCCCTGTCGATGCGCTCCATGGTGCCCACCGCGGCACTCCCCACCGCGCTGCCGGCCGAGCCGAGGTCGTCGGCCATGCGCTCCAGCGCACCCGCGCTCTTCTCCAGCCGGGCCACCAGCGCGGGCAGCCGCGCACTGGTCTCGCGCGCGCCTTCGGCGATGCCGCCGAGGCCGTCGAGCACCTCGGAGAGCTGCTCCGAGCGGGCCAGCAGGGACGCGACCAGCTGCTCGGTGCTGTCCAGGGCCTGGGTCAGATGGCGCTGGTTCTCATCGCTGAGCAGCTGATTGACGCGCTCGGATGTCTCAGTGAACTCCTCCACCAGCCGGCCGAGGGTCTGGTCGAGCGTGCCGAGGACGGAGGGCTTGCTGTCGATCACGGGGTAGGCCTGGCCCTCGGCCGCTTGGAGCATCTCGGCCTCCGGGCTGCCGCCGGAGAGGTCCACGTGGGCGAGCCCGGTGATCGCCTGTACCTCCAGGATGGCGACCGTATCCACCTTGATCGGCGTGCCCCGGCGGATGTTGAGCAGCAGTCTGACCCGCTGCGGGTTTTCCCTGTCGAGCTCGATGGAGCTGACCCGCCCCACCTCCACCCCCCGGTAGGTGACCGCCGCGTCCTTGCTCAGGCCGTACACCGACTCCGGGATATAGGTCTGGTACACTTTGTAGTCGGGCCGGGGCCCGCCCGCGCCCAGCCAGAGCACGCCGGCGATCAGTGCCGTGCCGAGAACGGCGACGAACAAGCCCACGAGCGCATAAGTGATCCTGTCCGAGCTCATTGGTGCTCCCGCATTGCCGCCCGTCCCCTGGGCCCCTCGAAGAACGACTGGACCTCCGAATTCTCCGATTCGAGCAGCTCCGGCATACTCCCCACGGCCAGGAGTCGACCCTGGCCGAGCAGGGCCACCCGATCCGCCACCCGCCAGAGCGAATCCATGTCGTGCGTGACGATCACGATGGTAGGCGACAGGGCCGCCTTCAGGTCCATGATGAGCTCGTCGAAGCCGTCGGCGCTGCGCGGATCCAGCCCGGAGGTGGGCTCGTCGAGGAACAGCACCTCCGGATCCATGACGATCGCCCGGGCCAGGGCCGCACGCTTTCTCATCCCGCCGCTGAGCTGGCTCGGGTAGAGCACCGAGGCCCCGGGCCTCAGGCCCACCAGCGACAGCTTCACCTCGGCGATCTCATCGATCAGCCCGTGACTCAGGCGCGTGTGCTCGCGCAGGGGCAGACCCACATTCTCCAGCACCGTCAGGCCGCTGAACAGGGCCCCGTTCTGGAACAGCACCCCGATCCTGCGGCGCAGATCCGCATACCCGCGCTCGGACGTCGCCGTCACCTCCCGCCCCAGCAGCCACACGGTCCCGGAGGTCGGGCGCTGGAGCATCACCATCTCGCGCAGCAGAGTGGATTTTCCGCTGCCGCTGCCGCCGACGATGGCGAAGACCTCGCCCCGCTCGACGCGCAGGCTGATCCCGTCGTGCACCAGATTGCGGCCGAACCGCGTCCGCACGTCCGACACCTCGGCCACCGCCTCCCGTCCGAGCCGCCCCGGCGCCGCACTCACAGCTCGAGCCAGCTGAAGATGATGGAGAAGATCGCGTCCACGATGATGACCGCGATGATGGAGTGCACGACGCTGACCGTCGTCCGGCGCCCCACGCTCTCGGCGCTGCCGCTCACCTGAAGGCCCTGGAAGCAGCCCACGCTCGCCACGATGGCCGCGAAGACCGGCGCCTTGCCCACCCCGATCAGGTAGGACTCCAGGGTGAGGGCACGGGTCAGACGGTCGAGGAAGGTGGAGAAGGTAACGTCGAGCTGGGCCCCGGCCATCACCATCCCGCCGAAGATCCCCATGATGTCCGCATAGACCGTCAGGAGCGGCAGCGCGAGCAGGAGCGCGAACACCTTGGGAAGCACGAGGATCTCCATCGGCGGGATACCGATGGTGCGCAGGGCATCCACCTCCTCGGTCACCTTCATCGTACCGATCTCAGCGGTGTAGGCGGATCCGGTGCGCCCGGCCACGATGATCGCCGTCATCAGGGGCGCGAGCTCGCGGATCATGGACAGGCCCACCAGGTCGGCGATGAATACGGAGGCGCCGTACTGGCGGAGCTGGACGCCGCCCTGGTACGCGATAACTATGCCCAGCAGGAAGGAGAGCAGGCCCAGGATGGGAAGCGCCTTGTAGCCGGCCTGGGCGAGCTCCGTCATCGTCGCCCGGAACCGGATCCGCCGCGGCCGCAGCGCGACCGATACCGCCGAGACGGCGACCTCGCCGATGAAGGCGGCGAAGCCCAGGGTGTCGCCCAGGGCACGCAGGCTCCCCCTCCCGAGGGCCTCGAGCACTCCCGGCTGCTCCACCTCCGGGGGCTCGCCGAGCTCGGACGCCTCGCGGCGGATGAGATCGAGCAGCCCACTGCCCTGTTCCGAGAGTCCCTGGATCGAGGTCGCCACGTTCGCCGCCTCCAGGCGTCTCAGGGTCCGGAACAGCAGCCAGGCACCGGCGGTGTCGATCCGCTCCACCGCCTGCATGTCCACGGCCAGGGCCCCAGCGTCCGGGGGTGCGAGCTGCTCGAGCCCTCGCTCCAGACGGTGCAGGCTTCCCAGGGTCCAGGATCCCCGGCAGCGAAGGGTCGAGCCTTCGAGATCGAAAGATGCCGGATCCCGCTTGCGGTCCGATGGGCTCATCCGGCAAGACTGTCGCCTATCTGCCGCCCTCAGGCAAGCGGCAATGGCCCCGGCACGTCCGAAACAAAAAGGCCCCGCCGCAGAGCGACGGGGCCTTGCTTGCGCCGGGTGCCGCTGGTGTTACCAGCCGAGCTCGCCCGCCTTGATCGAATCCAGGTCCACCTGTGCGGTCTGAATGGAATCGACCTCGATGGTCGGGGCATCCCCGACCTCGGATTCGACCATCGCCGGGGTGCTCGCCGCGCCGAAGGCCAGGAACAATGCTGCAATTGGTGCCAACATGACTATCTCCCAGATAAGGTTGTTGAGCTCTCGCTCTGAAGTTGAAAATTATTATATTAGCATTTTCTAATTTTGCAACCCCTTTCAGCCCACAGAAACAACCCTGGGATGCATCGGGATCCGGGCCCGGGCGCTCGACGGCGGCCAATAACCTCCGCTCAGGCCGCATGACGACCCCGACAGCCCCTGGCCCGGGCTGGCACGCCCGCGGAGCCCATCCACACCCGCCCAGGGCCCGGCCGGGAGCCGGGCGAAGCGCCCACGGGTCCTACTCCGCCTGCTCCAGCAGGCGGTGCAGCAGGCTCTCGAGATCGGCCGAAACGGGCTTGACGAGCCAGAAGTGCGCCAGCAGCTCCCCGAAGTCCCCAACCAGCTGCCGCCCCCATGGGCTCTCGGTCTCGGCCGCGAAATCCCGGATCACGCTGCGCAGGAGCGCCCTGTAGCTCTCCACCGCCTCGGTGTCGATCCGATGGATCTCGACCATCTCGTGGTGATAACGGTCGACGAACGCGCGTTCCAGGTCGAGGACGAAGGCGAACCCGCCGGTCATGCCGGCCCCGAAGTTCAGCCCCGTGGGCCCCAGTACGGCGACCATCCCGCCGGTCATGTACTCGCAGCAGTGATCGCCCGCGCCTTCGATTACCGCTTGGGCGCCCGAGTTTCGCACGGCGAAGCGCTCGCCGGCCATGCCCGCGGCGTACAGGCGCCCGCCTGTGGCCCCGTAGAGGCAGGTATTACCCATGATCAC
>JASFUT010000092.1:0-10755 GCA_050050175.1 Chromatiales bacterium | reverse complement strand
CGGCGTGTGGAGCGCGCGGGCGTCGCCGGCAGGGTGGACCTGCGCCTGCAGGACTACCGCGACGTCGGGGGCCGGTACGACCACATCGTCTCGGTGGAGATGTTCGAGGCGGTGGGCGAGGCCTACTGGCCGGTCTACATGGAGACCCTCAAGCGGCGGCTTCGCCCGGGCGGTCGGGCGGCCCTGCAGGTCATCACCATCGACGAGGCGGCGTTCGGGGGCTACCGCCGCGGGGCGGACTTCATCCAGCGCTACATCTTCCCCGGCGGGATGCTTCCCTCGGTGGAGCGCCTGACCGGTGAGGCCCGGGCCGCCGGCCTGCGGGTGCGGGGGCTGGACCGCTTCGGCGGGCACTACGCACGCACCCTGGCGGAATGGCACCGGCGCTTCCTTGCCGCCGTGGACGAGGTGCGCATGCGCGGCTACGACGAGCGGTTCATCCGCATGTGGCGCTACTACCTGGCCTACTGCGAGGCCGGATTCCGCCAGGGCCGCATCGACCTGGTCCACGTGGGCCTGGAGCACGCATGAGTCCGAGCCGCGCTCAGGCCCTGATCTACGGGCTGCCCGGCGCGCCGCTGGCGCTGATGGGCCTGCCGCTGGCGGTGTTCCTGCCGACGGCCTACGCCGAGCACACGGGCCTGGGGCTGGCGACCATCGGCGTCGTAATCCTCGCGGCGCGCCTCTGGGACATGGTCAGCGATCCCCTGGCGGGCATGATCGGCGACCGCGTGCGGCTCCCCTTCGGCCGCCGCAAGGCGATGATCCTCCTGGGCGCACCCCTGCTGCTCGTGGGCGGCAGCTTCCTCTTCAACCCGCCCGCCGACGCGGGCGTCCCCTGGCTGCTTGGGTGGAGCCTTGTCGTGTACACCGGCTGGACGCTCGTGGTCCTGCCCTACAGCGCCTGGGGCGCGGAGCTCAGCGACGACTACCACGAGCGCTCCCTCCTCACCGGGGCCCGGGAGGGCTTCGTGATCATCGGCACCCTGGGTGCGCTGATGCTCTCCGCGCTCGCGGGCGAGGGCGAGCCCGCGGCCGGCACCCTCGCACTGATCGGCGTCGCCCTCTGGGTGACGCTCCCCCCTGCGCTCGCCCTCCCTCTCTGGCGCCTGCCCGAGAGCCGCCGGTTCCGAAAAGGCCCGAACTGGCGCAAGGGCCTGCGGATGATGGGAGGGAACCGACCGTTCCTGCGGCTGATCGTCGCCTATCTGCTCAACGGCACGGCCAATGCCCTGCCCGCCACCCTGTTCATCCTGTTCGTGACCCACGTGCTGGAGTCCCCACAGTGGATACCCGCGCTGCTCGCGCTCTACTTCGCCGCCGGCGTCGTCGGACTGCCCCTGTGGCTGCGGCTCGCGGGGCGCTTCGGCAAGCACCGGAGCTGGGCGGTCTCCATGATCTGGGCCTGCGCCGTGTTCATCTGGGTCCCCCTGCTCGGTGCCGACGACGTCTGGCTGTTCCTGATCATCTGCCTGCTGTCCGGGCTGAGCCTGGGAGTCGACATGGCCCTGCCCGCGTCCATCCAGGCCGACGTGGTGGACCTGGACCGGGCGATGGGCGGCGGGGAGCGTGCGGGACTCTTCTTCGGGGTCTGGGGCATGGCGACCAAGCTCGCCCTGGCGCTCGCCGTCGGGCTCGCCTTCCCGCTCCTGGCGCTGGCGGGCTTCGACCCGGACGCGGCCGCGCCCGACCCGCTCTGGGCGCTGTCCCTTCTGTACGGGGCCCTGCCCATCCCCTTCAAGCTCGCTGCAGTGGCCCTGGTCTGGCGCTTCCCGCTCGACCGGTCCGCGCTTCAGTCCATCCAGAGGAGACCATCCGATGACACGAAGAAACTGGCCCGCGGCACTGGTGCTGCTGGCGCTCCTGTCGGGATGCTCGACCATGCAACCTGAGCGGTTCGAGGGCACCAAGCCGAGGCTTGCCCTCGAGGAGTACTTCCTCGGGGAGGTGCGCGCCTGGGGAATCTTCGAGGACCGATTCGGCAACCTGCGCCGGCAGTTCACGGCCGACATCGTCGGGCGCATGGAGGGCGACGAGCTGGTCCTCACGGAAGACTTCGAATACGCCGACGGCGAGACCCAGCAGCGCGTCTGGCGCATCCGCCGGACGGGCGAGCACGGATACGAGGGCACCGCCGGAGACGTGGAGGGGACGGCCCGGGGGCGCGCCTACGGCCGGGCGCTGAACTGGCAGTACACCCTGCTGCTGCCCATCGAAGGGCGCACCTGGCGGGTCCACATGAACGACTGGATGTTCCTCCAGCCCGACGGCGCGCTGATCAACCGCGCCACCATGACCAAGCTGGGGCTGCGGCTGGGGGAGGTCACCGTCTTCTTCAAGCGGGAGGATCCCCGATGAGCGCGCACGCCGGGCCGGGACGGCACCTGCTCCTCGGACTCTGCCTCGGGCTGCTGCTCACCCCGGGCGCGCGGGCCTCGGAGGTCGTGCGCCTGACCGGCGAGGTGGCCTTCCCGACCAGCATCCGGACCGGCGACCGGGCCCTGAGCCTGATGGGCGCGGGCCTGCTGCGCTACGCGCTGTTCATCAAGGTCTACGGCGCCGGCCTCTACGCACCCGAGGGCACCGCCCGGGGGGCGCTCCTGGACCCCGAGGTGCCGAAGCGCCTCGAGCTCCACTACCTGATCGCAGTGAGCCGCGACGACATCGACCGCGCCGCCCGCGTCCATCTCGAGCGCCAGCTCACACCCGCTCAGATGGCCGCCATCGACGACGACCTGGAACGCCTGCACAGGCTCCTCGCCGACGTCGGGCCCGGCGACCGCTACGGCCTGACCGTGGAGCCGCCCGGGCGTCTGCGCGTCGACCTCAACGGCCGCCCCCTCGGCGTGGTGGACAGCCCCGCCCTTGCGAGCGCCTACATGGGCATCTGGGTGGGCGATACCCCCATCGCCCCGCAGCTCAAGCGTGAGCTGCTGGGGGACGGCGAGGCGGACGGGTAGGAGTCGGCGAATCGCGCACCCGGCCCTTGGGATCGAGCCACTCGGTGGGGAGGAGGCAGGGGCGGTGGAAGTTGAGGTGGGGGAGCGCCCTTGGCGGGTGAGGTGAGCCCCTTCGTCGGCCGCGGATCGAGGGCGGCGTCAGTCGGGAGCACGACCTCAGACCCCGCCGGAGTGGACGGTCTCGTAGTAGATCTTCTCCAGCTCCGCCTTGTGCTTGGTCTCTTCGTTGGCGAGGAATTCGAACAGGTCCCTGATGGGCCCGGGCTGGGTGCCGCCCGCCAGGTTGCGGTAGTGCTCCATGGCCAGGTGCTCGCGCCCCATGGCGTACTGCAGCACCGCCTGGTCGTCCGGACTCGCACCCAGGTCCGGGATGTGGACCGCGTCGGAGAACCGCCCGTCGCTCACGGGCGTGGCGATCTCGGCCGCCACCTGCGACGCGATGTCGCCCCGGGCCGCCAGGTTCTTCAGCAGGTCGTAGTGCTCCTGCTCCTCCAGGGCCAGCTCCTCCACCACCCAGCGAACGTTCTTGCCGACCTTGGGGATGAGGTCGGTGTAGAAGTCCCGGGCACTCGCCTCGAAGGAGGCCGCGACCTCCAGGATCTCCCTGAGGCTCTTCTTGGATCGGATGCGGGCGTAGGCCCCCTTCGCACCTTCCATGTCGGTCATGCCGCCTTCTCCTTCGAGGCGAGGTATGCGTCGATGCTGGCGGCGACCCGGTGGCCGTCGGCCACGGCGGAGACCACGTCGGGTCCGCGCACCATGTCGCCGGCCGCCCACAGCCAGTCTTCCGAGGTGCGCCCCGCGTCGTCCACCTTCAGGCGGCCGCGGTTCCACTCCAGGGCCTCCGTGAGATCCGTGCCGAGCAGGGCGACGTCGGCGGCCTGGCCAATGGCCTCCACCACCATCTCGCCCTCGTGGGTCAGGTCCTGGCCGTCGTCGTACTTCGGGGCGAAGCGGCCGTGCTCGTCGAAGATGGACAGGACCTTCCAGGTCTTGAGCCCCGCGATCCGACCGTCTTCCACGAGGATCTGCTGGGGGCCCTGGGCATCGTGGATGACCACGCCCTCCTCCTGGGCCTCTTCGACCTCCTCGGCGTCGGCGAGGAAGTGGGCGCGGTCCTCCAGGGCGGTGAGGGTGATCCGGACCCGGCCGTACCTGCGGCGCTGGAGCCGCGCCAGGGTGCGGGCTATGTCCATGGCGACGTTGCCTCCACCGATGACCACGGCGGAGGCCGGAACCGGGATCTCCTCCCCTGCGGCGACGCGGCGCAGCAGGTCCACGGCGCGGTGGACGTCCGGGTGCTCACTGCCCGGGACTCGGGTGGAGCGGCCCATCCAGAGCCCGACGGCGATCAGCACGGCGTCGTAGTCCGCCCGGAGCCCGTCCAGGGTCACGTCGACCCCGACCCGGGTGTTGTACCGGGTCTTTACCCCGAGGGATGCGATCACATCCAGGTCCCGGTCCAGGGCCCCGCCGGGGAGGCGGTAGTCGGGGATGCCGTAGCGGGTCATGCCCCCGGCCTCGGCCTGGGCCTCGAGAACGGTCACGTCGTGCCCGGCCCTGGCCAGGTCGAAGGCGGCGGTGAGCCCGGCCGGGCCCGCCCCGACGACGGCCACCCGCTTGCCCGTGATGTAGCCGGGCCGCAGCTCTCCGACGATCTCCCGGACCCGCTCCTGGGGGACGGCGTCCATGGCGTAGCGCTTGAGCCAGCGGATGGCGATGGGGGTCCCCCGGCGGCCGACCGAGCAGGCGTCCTCGCAGCGGTGGGTGCAGACCCGGCCGCAGGTGTGGGCGAAGGGGTTGGTGCGGTAGATCTGGCGCACCGCCTCCTCCGGATCGCCCTGCCAGATGGCGCGGATGTACTCCGGGGCGTTCATCCGGGTCGGGCAGGCATCGTGGCACATGCCGCACTGCACGCAGCGCGAGGCCTCGATGATGGCCTGGTTGGCGTCGTAGCCGGCGACGATCTCGTCGAAGCCGCCGATCCGGATCTCCGGTGCCAGCTCCGACATGGGCTGGCGCTCCATGGCCACCATGTCGGAATCCGGGCTTTTGGCCCAGCCCTCGGGGAAGGGCACGCCGTGAATGCCCTCGGCGTCGGGGAGGACGAAGTAGCTGTCGAGATCCGCGTCCAGGCAGGTGTGGACGTACTCCCGGGACAGGGCGATGGAGCCGGTCGGGCACAGGTCCACGCACAGGGCGCACCAGCAGCAGCGCCCGTAGTCGATGGCCGGGCGCAGGTTGCGGACCCCCCGGGCCGGGTCCTCGGGCAGGCCGGGCACGGACACCATGGTGATGGCGGCGTTGTCGCAGACCTTCTGGCAGGTGCTGCAGCCGATGCACTTCTCCCAGTCGTTGAGATGGAAGCCGCGGTAGTTGGCCGAGGCCGGGCGTGGGTCCAGGGGGACGGTCACCGCCGGGCGCCCGAAAAACGACAGGTTCTTCAGGGGGCTGAGGATGCTCCCCTTGGCCTTGTGATCGATGTCGCGCATCAGCGGTCCACCTCCGGGGGACAGGCGTCGAGGGAGAACATGGTCTGGGCCACGTCCTCGACACGGCATCCGACGGACAGGCGCTCCAGGACCTGTACGGCGTGCATCTGGGAGGGTCCGCGGACATGGGTGCGGTACGGCCGTTCCTTGCCGTTGGAGACCACGTACCAGGCGAGCTCACCCTTGGAGGACTCGACCCGGGTATAGGTGGAGCCGGCAGGGACGTTCCACGCCAGCGGGTTGGGGATGGGACAGCGGATCGGGCCGGGGACGGAGGGCAGGCGCTCGATCACCTGGCGGCAGATCCTGATGCTCTCGGCCAGCTCCTTGCGCCGTACCAGGGCGCGGGCCCAGGCGTCGCCGGCCTCCTCGGTGGGAACGTCGAAGTCGAGCTCGTCGTAGACCAGATAGGGATCGTCCCGCCGCAGGTCGAACCCCAGGCCCGTGGCCCGGAGGTTCGGTCCGGTCACCGCCCACTCCAGGGCCTGCTCGCGGCTGATGGTGCCGACCCCGCGGGCGCGCTGGACGAAGACCTGGTTGGTGAACATCAGGTTGTCGTAGTCCGGCAGGCGCGACTCCAGGTAGTCCAGGGTCTGGGCGACCCGCTCGGGAAAGCCGTCGGGCAGGTCCCGGCGAACGCCGCCGGGGATGTTGTAGATGTGGTAGACGCGCCCGCCGCACATCTCCTCGAACAGGTCGAGGATCAGATCGCGATCCGCGATGCCCCAGAACATGGGGCTGTACATCCCGGTCGTGGCCGCATGCCCGCCGAAGGTGAAGAGGTGGGCTGCGATGCGCGAGAGCTCCAGCTGCAGGACCCGCAGCCATTGCGCCCGGGGCGGGACGGCGAGTCCGCACAGGTCCTCCACCGCCAGGACGTAGGAGACCTCCATCGGGACCGGGTCGGGGACGCAGATGCGCGGGGTGATGGCCAGGTTCTGGATCCACAGCCGCCCCTCCATGAGCTTCTCGAAGCCGCGGTGCAGGTAACCGGCGTCGGCCTTGCCCTCGATGACCCGGTCGCCGTGCAGGCGCAGCTTGAAGGCGTAGTTGCCCTCGATCCCGGGGTGGTTGGGGCCGATGAACAGCTCGTACTCGTGGCTCGGCGGGTGCCGCTGGGCCTCGTAGTTCTCAGGTCTCATCCAGATTCCTCCGGCTGAAGCGCTGCTCGTCGGGGGGGACGGCGATGCCGCCGCCCCGGGCGACCAGGTCCTGGAGCCATTGCGGGTCGTAGTCCTGCCAGTCGAAGTGGTCGTTGACCCAGGCCTCGGAGTCGAAGTCCTTGCGCATGGGCGGGGGACCGTCCCACTCCGTCAGGATGAACTTGGACATGTCCGGGGCGCCCTCGAACCAGACGCCGAACATCTCGTGGATGTCCCGTTCGAAGAAGGCCGCCGGGGTGTAGATGTCGTACACCGAGATATAGCGCCCGGGCTCCCGCGGGATGCGGGTGTGTGCCGATACCAGGGTTTGCAGCTCGTAGGACCAGACGTGATACACCAGCTCGAACTCGTCCTCCTCGATCCAGTCCACGCAGGTGATGGCCGAGAGGTGGACGTAGGAGGCGCGCCCGCGCAGCAGCTCCAGCAGGGCCGGCAGGGCGTCCGCGGCCACGTCGATACGCAGCCGGCGCGCGCCCTTGCGGCGGAATTCCAGGCCTTCCACCTCGTGGAGGAGCTGGTCCAGCCAGGTCGACAGCTCTTTGCTCATAGATTTTCCGCTCTGTTCACCGGGCTCGGCATCGCCCCGGCCGGGGGTGAAAACCGCCATGAAACGCCCGCGCCGCCCCGCAGCGTCCGGTCTTCAGCTCCCGCGGCGCCGCTGCAGCTCCGGGATCTCCACCTTCATCTCCAGGGCCTCGAGAGGCCGTTGGTGCTGCTCCAGCAGGGCCGTGTGCTCACCCAGGGTCTCGGGGCCGAACAGTTCGTAGTGGCGCGCCTCGCCGATCACGTCCGTGGGGGTCTGCCAGTCCTCGCCGAACAGGCGCTGCTGTTGGCCCAGGTAGTGGTCGTAGCGCCGATAGTAGTCCTGCCAGGCGTTGGCCTCGCCGCGCTCGATGTTCGCGATGAGGTCGCGCAGCCCGGCGATGACCGCCTCGGGGCGCGGCATGCAGCCGGCGATGTAGATGTCCACCGGCAGGTAGTCGTTGAGCTTCTTGGCCGTGGCGTAGCTCTGCCAGTACATGCCGCCGTTGACGGTGCAGGAGCAGATGCCGATGACGTACTTGGGAGAGCCCATCTGCTCATAGGTCAGGATCACCCGCTTCAGCGTCTTGACCGAGACGTACCCGGTGACCAGCAGGATGTCCGCCTGGCGCGGCGAGACCATGGGCTGGATGCCCAGTCGCTCCATGTCGAAGCGCGAGGTCATGGCCGGCGGCAGCTCCACGGCACCGCAGCCCGTGCAGTAGTGGAGCATGAACAGCGAGCGTGAGCGGGCGAAGTTGACCAGCTCCTCGAAGACATTGGCGAGCGGGTTCGTGCGCTTTCCGGACTGCGCCTTGCCGCCGGGGTCGGGGAGGCGTTCATGCCGGACCTGGATCTTGTCGAGAGAGCTCATGGCGAATCTCCTGGGGCTCGCGGGCGGGCCCGGCTCAGGGCACGATGAAGGCAATGCCGACCAGACCCAGCATGACCGGCCACTTCCACATGAGCCGCACCACGTCCTCGGTGCGGTAACGCGGGAACAGCATCGCCAGGGTCACGGGAACGGCGAGCACGGCAAAGCTTTTGACCAGGAACGTCGCCCAATTCTCCCCGCCGCCGAGGAAGAGCGTGACGTAGAGCACCGCGGCAGTGTAGAGCTGGAAGCACTGCATGACGAAGAGCCCGCCGAGAAACTTGCCCCCCATCTCCACCATGGGTCCGGTGGCGATCTCCGCGGGGGCGACGTAGATCTCGAAGGGGTGCTTGCCGAGCATCCCCTGCATGGCGAAGAGACCGGCAATGGCGAGCAGCGGCATCTGCGCCACCCCCCAGGTGGCCGGCCCGCCGGACTGCTGGACCTCGATGACGTGCACCAGATTCGTGCTCCCGTAATGAAAGGCCACGCCGAAGATGACGATCACCAGGGGGACATCGTAGGCGAGCATGGCGGTCAGGGCCCGCGAGATGCCGATGGAGCCATTGGGGTTGGCGCACTGCCCCACCCCCAGCGCCAGGCCCAGGGAGGGGATCATGGTCATGTAGAGCAGGGCGACGAGCCCGCCCTGGGCCGCGAGCCCGTTCATGCCGGGAACCGGGAGCAGGGTCTCGGCGGCCACGTAGCCGCCGATGGCCATGACGATGCCGATCTCGTGGATCAGGCCGTGGGAGACCTGGGTCTGCTTGGCGTGCAGCTTGACGATGTCGTACAGCGGCTGCAGCAGCGGCGGGCCCACCCGCCGCTGCAGCCTGGCGGCGATCTTGCGCATCATCAGGACCATGGCCATCCCGACGACGAAGGCCACAAGGGGCATGAGCAGCAGCTCCAGGGCGAGCATTTTCCAATCCATCGCAGGCACCTCGGGTCAGACGGCGGCCCAGGCCAGCATCGCGACAGCGGTCGCGATCAGGAAGAGCAGGGGCTGGACGGAGCGATAGACCCAGTTCATGGCGTAGGAGAGCAGATCCACTACCGCGCCGACCGCCCCCTCCAGCCAAAGGAAGGCCCCGCGGTACCAGGGGCCGATCAGGTGCATGAGCCCGGCATAGAAATCGTCGCTGTACTGGTAGCGCACGTCCGCGGTCAGGAAGTGGCCGCCCGCGTAGTTGTCGAGCTGGTGGACCCGCCTGGACCTGCCCCCGAGCCCGTAGAAGACCAGCGCCCCGACACCGAAGCCGGCCATGAGGATGCCGACCAGCCAGATCATGTCGAGCCCCCCGCGGGGGTCGATGATCCCCCCCAGGCTGTACTGGACCACGGGCAGCCCCAGCAGGGCCTGCACCTGTGCCACCCAGCTCAGAGCCGGTCCCGGCATGAAGCCGGCCAGGAAGATCAGTAGCGAGAGCCCGAGCATGGGGACCAGCATGCTGAGGGGGGCCTCCTTGACCTGCACGTGCTCCACGCGCAGCTGCCCGAGGAAGATGTTGTGGATCAGCTTGTACACCGACAGGATCGTGCCCAGGGTCCCGACGATGGCGGCCACGAACAGCAGCGGCATGCCCTCCGTGATCAGGGACTGGTAGACCATCCATTTGGATACGAACCCCGCCATGGGCGGCAGCCCGGCCAGGCTGATGATCCCGAACAGCAGCACCAGAAAGGTCAGGGGCATGCGCGCCACCAGGCCGCCCAGCTTGTTGAGGTCCGCGGTCCCCGTGCGATGGACCACCGCGAAGACCGCCATGAGCAGGGCCGCCTGGGTGATGGCGTAGTTGAAGACGTGCAGCAAGCCGCCGCCGCTGCCCACGGCATTGCCCACCACCAGCCCCAGGAGCATGTAGCCCCCCTGCCCGATCCCGTGCCAGGCGAGCAGGTAGCGGGCGTCGTGCTGCTGTAGCGCGGTGTAGGTCGGCAGGATCACGGTCAGGGCCGCGATCCAGGCGATCAGGTCCCGGGCGCTCAGGAAGGTGAAGGGGATCTCCATGGCCACCAGCCGGCCGACCCCGACCATCCCCACGACCACCACGGCGATGGCGTAGAGCCCCATGCGGGCCGAGATGGCACCCAGGAAGGCGGAGCCCGGACCCGGCGTCTCCGCATAGGCCGCCGCCTGCCAGAGGTGGAACGGGAGCAGGCCCATCTTGACGGCGAAGCCCCCGCCGAGCAGAGCGACCAGGACCGCCACCTGGACGGTGCCGAGGCTCGGGACGATCGCCGCCACCCGGGCGTACTCCAGGGATCCCGCCTGCGTGTAGAGCAGCGCCATGGCGCCGAGGATGGCCATGGCCCCGCTGAAGGCGTAGGTCAGGTAGCGAAGGGCAGCGCGCCCCGAGGCCGCGCCGCCGAGGGCCATCAGCAGAAAGCTCGCCCAGCTCACCAGCTCCCAGCCCAGGAACAGGGACAGGAAATCACCGCTCCCCAGCAGCACCACCATGGCGAAGACGTTGGCGGCCAGGGCGACATGGAAGAGCCGGGGGCTGCGCCCCCCCTCGGCGTAGGTCCCCTGCCAGGCCCCGGAGGCATACCAGGCGCAGAAGAAGCCCGCGCCTATGCTGATCATGGCGAAGAACCAGGACAGGGCGTCGTAGCGCCAGTGCATCGGCTGACCCAGGACCCTGACGCCGAAGGAGGCGGTGACCGGCTCCCCGGACAGAGTCCCGCTGTACACGAGGGCGGCGAGCTGGGCCCCGTAGAGGACCACCAGGAGCGGCCCGGCGAGC